>JAIYBS010000286.1 GCA_027488415.1 Planctomycetaceae bacterium
CGCGGCGATCGCCTGCGCGCGGAACGTCTCCTCGTCCCAGCCGCGGATCAGTTCCTTCGCGAGGACGCCGGGTAGGTACCGCTCGAGCGACACGTCGACCACGAGGTCGAGCGCGCCGGGCGCATCTGCGTCGGCGACCGGCACGATGCGAACCGGCCCCGGCCAGTCGGTCCCGTCGAAGCCGACGACGCCGCCCTTCGAGGCGGGCGGGTGGAACTCGACGGGCGCGCGGCCCGCGACCTCGAGCGTCGAGGTCCGGCGCGTCGACACGCCCTCGGTGACCGTCCAGCCGGTCGGCGACTGCTTCACCACGACGGGCGCGCGGAGGCTTCTCGGGGCAGCACCCGCGGCGTGCATGACGAGCGTGCCGGAGGGATTCGTGAGTCGAACCGCCGGGGCCGCCGAGCGGAGCGCCGCGATGCGGATGCGGACGTCGGGCTCGTCGGACGGGACCGCGGGCCGCTCCTCGAAGACCGGCTTCGGCGGAACGGGCGGCGCGGGCGGCGTGACGGGAACGGGCTCCGGGACCGCGGCGACCTGCTTCGGCGGGGCGGGCGGCGGCGGCCGGCGCGTCACCGAGGGCTCCGTGCGGCTGCCGCTCGGCGCGCAGCCGTGGATCACGAGCGCGGCGCCGAGCGATGCCCAGACGGCCGCCGAGACGACCGAGGACGCGACGTCACGGAACCGGGAGGTGGTGCGGAGCGAGGCCATTCCTTCCTTGGATCGACCTGATCCCGCGTCCTGCGGGAATAAACGCCGGCACTGCCGGCACGGGCATCACTCGAGCTCGCGCAGGCCCAGGCCGAGGTCGGCGAGCTTGCGCTTGATCTCGTCCAGCGAGTTCTGGCCGAAGTTCTTGACGCCCATCAGCTCGGCCTCGGTCCGCGCGGCGAGCTCGCCGATCGACTGGACGGCCAGCAGCTGCAGGGCGCGGCGGGCGCGCACCGACAGCTCGAGCGACGAGACCGGGCGGTTCAGGATCGACGCGTCCACGCGGTCGGCGAGGCTGTCGATGTACTCCTTCGCGGCGCGGGCCACGTAGCCCTGGTCGAGGCCCTCGCCGAGGCGCAGGCCGCGCTGGGCGAGCATCGACTCGATCTCGGTCAGGCTGGTCTCGCCGAAGTTCTTGTAGGAGAGCAGCTCCGCCTTGGTGATCATCAGCAGGTCGCGCAGCGTGCGGATGTTCATCTTCTTGAGGCAGTTGCGGCTGCGCACGCTGAGCTCGAAGTCGGTGACCGGCGTGTCGAGCTCGGCCTTGCGCTTCGCCTCGTCGCGCTGGTCGCCCTCGTCGTAGAGCGCCTCCTTGCTCGCCATCACGTCCTTCATGAAGAGGCGCGCGCGGGCGTGGTTCGGCTTGGCCTCGAGCACCTTGCGGAGGCAGCGCTCGGCCTGGTGCATCTCGCCGCGGTCCTCGTGCAGCACCGCGAGGTTGACGAGCGCGTTGACGTGCGGCTCCGGCATCTGGCCGAGGCGCGTGTAGAGCGACATCGCCTCGTGCTCCTCGCCGACCAGGTCGAGCATGAACGCGAGACGGAAGAGGTGGTCGGCCTTCGGGTCGCGCTCGACGGCGGCGCGGTAGTGCTCGATCGCGGCGAGGCGGTTGCCCGACTGCTCGTGCTCCACGCCCTTCTTGAAGTGGCTGGCGGCGCCCTGCGGATCGCTCGCCGTGGTGGTGCCGCCGATGACCGTATCGAGACCAGAAGTGGACATTGTCGGTTGATTCCTCTCGGGATGCTCCCGCGGAAGGCGGGGCAAGACCGGGCAGTGTAGCGAACCCGCCGGGGAGGCCGGTTCCGAGGCCGGTTATCAGCTTGCGGCGCGCGAACCTGCCTCGCGCGCGGCCTCTTCCTCGGGCGTCTCGAGGACCCGGATCGTCCGCCACGCGCCGCGGTGCCATCGCGCGGCGAGCACGATGCTCAGCGTGACGATGTACGCGCTCGCGCCGATCCACGGCCCGAGCGCGCCGAGGCCCGGGGCGAGGCGCACGAGTCCCCACCCTCCCCCGACGATCAGTGCCCAGCTCAGCACGACCGTCAGCACGCCGGGCCAGAGCGTGTCGCCCGCGCCGCGGAGCGCGCTCGCGTAGATGATCCCGATCGCGTCGAACACCTGGAAGAGCGCGGCAGCGACCATGAGCGTCGCGCCGACGGAGATCACCTCGGCCGCGACCTCGGGCGGGGTGTTCGCGCCGTTGGCGAAGACCGCGACGAGCTGCGTCCGGAACGCGAGCATCAGCGCGCCGCACGCCGCCATGTAGCCGACCGTCATCAGGAGCCCCACGCGTGCGCGGTCCGCGGCGAGGTCCGGCCGGCCCGCGCCGATGTGCCTGCCGACGATGCTCGTCACCGCGATGCCGAAGCCGAAGGCGGGCATGAACGACACGTGGATGTAGCGCATCGCCGCCCAGCCGGCGGCGAGCGCGACGTCGCCGAACGCGCCGACGAGCACGGACATGAAGATCGCCCACGTGACGATCTCGCTCCCCTGCTGCATCGCGCCGGGGAGCCCGAGCCGGAGCAGGTCGCGGACCGCGGCGAGGTCGGGGCGCCACGAGCGGCGGATGCCGAACTCCGCGTCGAGCCGGCGGCCGAGGAAGACCGCGAGCGGGACCGCGGCCTCGACCGCGGCGCCGACCGCGGTGGCGATGGCCGCGCCGCGGACGCCCATCGGGTCGATGTCGAGCGCGCCGGGGAGGCCCATCGAGGGCAGCCCGTCGCGACCGAAGATCAGCACGTAGTTGAGGCCGAGGTTGACGAGGTTCCCGGCGATCGCCGAGGCCGTGACGATCCCCGGCCGCTGGATGCCGAAGAAGAAGTTGCTCATCGCCTTGCCGACGGCGACCGCGAGCCCGCCCGCGAGGAGGACGCGCGCGTACTGCGTCTCGAGGTCGGTCATCCGCTCGCCGTGGCCGAGGGAGGCGAAGAGTGCCGGTGCCGCGAACGACGCCGGCAGCAGCACGAGGAGCCAGGCCGCGCACGCGAGCCACAGGCCGGCCCATCCGTAGCGCGCGACCTCGTGGGCGCGCCCTGCGCCGATGGCCTGGCTGACGAACGTGTTGACGATCGCGAGCGTCCCGACGAGGCTCATGATGCAGGCCCACGTCCAGACGCCGCCGTTGCCCTGCGCGGCGACCTCGATCGGGCCGACCTGCGCCACCATCACCGCGTCCACGAACTGCATCACCGTGTACGACAGCATCGCGACCACGGTGGGCCACGCGAGCGACCAGACTTCGCGGACGGCGGGGGTCACGCCGTGGGCACGACGCGCTTCGCCTGCAGGCGCTGCTCGCCGGGGAGGCGGATCGAGCTCACCAGGCCGACGACCGCGAGCGAGCGGATCGTGATCCAGCTGATGTCGAACTGCCACCACTCGAGGCCGTGGCGGGCGCTCGCGGGGAACGCGTGGTGGTTGTTGTGCCACCCCTCGCCCATCGCCAGAATGCCCATCGCCGGGTTGTTGCGGCTGTGGTCACCGGACCGGTAGGTCTGCGATCCCCAGATGTGGCACACCGAGTTCACGCTCCAGGTGATGTGGTGGACCAGGAACATCCGGATCACGCCGCCCCAGAGGAAGCCGAGGAACGCGCCGCGCCAGCCGCCGTCGATCGCCCAGCCGATGAGCG
>JAIYBS010000266.1 GCA_027488415.1 Planctomycetaceae bacterium
CCTGAATGGCGTCCTTGGCCTTCTGGTCGACGGTGGCGGCCAGCTGCTTGTTCTTGTCGGCGATCTGGGTGCGGTAGCCGTTGATCTGGTCGAGGTAGACCTGCCGCTTGCCGCCGACGCCCAGGCCGTCCTCGACGCAGACGCTGAAGATCTCGCGGGTCGCGATGTCGCGCGGCACGAGGTTGCCGTAGGACGGATAGCGCTCCTCGAGGAAGTAGTAGCGCTCGGCGTCCGGGATCTGCCGGGGGTCGCGCGCGTCGCCCTTGCGGCGCGGGACCCACACGCGGCCGCCCTCGCCGCGGGCGCTCTCGCTCATCAGGCGCAGCTTGTCGGCGCCGGGGATCGCGGTCGGGTGCACCTGGACGAACTCGCTGTTGGCGAACATCACGCCGTGGCGGTAGCAGCGTCCGGTGGCGGCGCCGTTGCACATGATGCTGTTGGTGCTCTTGCCGAACACCAGTCCGAGTCCGCCGTTGGCCATGGCGACCGCGTCGGCGCGGAAGGCCCGGATCTGCATGGTGCGCTGGTCCTGCGCGACGATGCCGCGGCAGACGCCGGCGGCGTCGACGATCGGGCGCAGGAACTCCCAGTGGATCCACTGGGTGATCTTGCCCTCGTCGGTGGCGCGGCGCGCCTGCTCATCGAGCGAGTAGAGCAGCTGCTGGCCGGTGGTCGCGCCGGAGAAGTGCGTCCGCTTGTAGAGCGAGCCGCCGAAGAGGCGCAGGTCGTGCCGCCCCTCCTGGGTCCGGTTGAAGGGCACGCCCATGCGGTCGAAGAGGTCGATCACGCGCGGCGCCCAGTGCGCCATCTCGTAGACCGGGGGCTGCTGCGCCAGGAAGTCGCCGCCGTAGACGGTCTCCTGGAAGTGCTCCCACTCGCTGAAGCCCTGCTGGCGCGCGACGTCGTTGCAGGCGTTGATGCCGCCCTGCGCGCACACGGAGTGGCTGCGCTTGACGGGGACGACGCTGAAGAGGTCGACCTGGAGGCCGAGCTCCGCGCACTTGACGGCGCCTGCGAGGCCGGCGAGGCCGCCTCCGACGATGATGACGCGC
This sequence comes from Planctomycetaceae bacterium, assembly GCA_027488415.1. GTDB lineage: Bacteria > Planctomycetota > Phycisphaerae > Phycisphaerales > SM1A02 > UBA966. The sequence continues at coordinate 1,053 of JAIYBS010000266.1, forward strand.
TGGGACTTCGTGCTCATGGGTGTGTTCCCTTCGGGGGATCCGTTTGGTGGCGTGTTCGTTCCGTGGGGACTGCGTCAGCGGACTTCGCTCGGGGCCGGCATCGGCGCGGCATCGGTCCCGCCCTCGGCGACCGGGCGGCGCGCCTCGATCTCCTTGGCGGCGGCGATGTCGAGCGTCGAGAAACCATAGACCGCCATCACGCCCGCGAGCGCGAGGACGATGCCGATGGACGCACAAACCTGGCCCCAGCGCTTCATCGCGCCGGCGCTCAGGGTGAGGCCCCAGGTGATGCCGGCGGTCCAGAGGCCGTTGGCGAAGTGGAAGACGATGGCGAGCACGCAGGCGAGGTAGAAGGCGGCGACCAGGAGGCCGGCCTTGCCCTGCTGGAAGTGCTCCGCGGTGGTCGACGCGGCATGGTGCGGGTCGAAGGTCGGGAACAGCCCGCCGAACGACCAGCCCCAGCGCAGGCTCGCCACGTGCATGAAGATGAAGACGAACGCGACGTAGCCGGTGATGCGCTGCCAGACGTAGCGCCAGTTGTCCTGGTACGCGTAGCGCTGCACGTTCACCTTCGCCTGCGAGGCGAACCACACGCCGAAGATCGCGTGGAAGGCGAGCGGCGCCCAGATGCCGAAGACCTCGATCAGCGTGAGGAACGGCAGGCTGTGGATGAAGTTGACTTCCTCCTGGAACGTCTCGACGCCGCGCTCCACCGGGGGCACGGTCGAGGTCGGGCTCGTCCAGCGGGCCCACATGATGGAGCTGTTGGTGAAGAGGTGCGGGAACAGGAACACGCCGATCGGGACGATGCCCGTCAGCGAGTGCAGCCTGCGGAGCAGGAAGTAGTGCTTCGAGAGCGGCGAGCCGCCGGCGTGCGCGTTCTTGTCGTTGTGGGCGAGGGTGGTCACGTGTTCGTTTCTCCGGTCCGTTCGCGCGGGTCCGCGGTCAGGGGATGATCAGCTTGCTCGCGGCGCTCGAGGCGGGCGCTGCCGAGGGTGCGGCGGCAGAGGGCATGCCGCCCGGCGACATGGCCACGGAGCCGGGAGCCCGGCTCATCTGCTCGGCCACCATGCGGACGATCGCCGCCATGCGCATCTTGAGTTCGCGCAGGACCTCGTCGAGCTCGCCGGCCTCCTCCGGGGTGAGGTTGCCCTTCGTCTTGTCGGCAAGGACCTGCAGCAGGTCGATCGCGAACTTCGAGCCCTCGAGGTCGACGACCACGCGGCCCTTCTCGTCGGCCATGGTGCCGAGGCCCATGACGGCCTGCGAGGCGAGGAGGCCGATCAGGCTCCGGAACTCCGCCGGCGGCAGCTTGTCGGATCCCGCCTCCGCGGCACGCGCCTGGAGCGCGGCCTCCTTCTCGGCGAGCCGCGCGCGCTCGGCCTCCGCCTGCGCCTTCCAGTCGCTGTCGATGTGGAGGCTCGGGGCAGGGGCGTCGGACGGGGGCGTCTGCTGCGGGTCGGTCATGGGGTCCTTCCGGGGAAGTTCCGAAGTATAGGACGGCTCCGGCATACACTGCGGCCCGCCGATGCCCCCCCGCGAATGCCTGCGATCCTTGGTCTCCGCCGCCCTCCGGGGCGTCGCGGCGTCGGCGATCGCGGTCGCCGCGGCATGCTCCGCGACGCCGGAGCACGAGCAGCAGGTCCGCGACGTCGGCGTCGAGGCGTTCTCGCGACCGATCGAGGGCCAGCCGCCCGAGGTCATCGCGACGCCGCTCGCGGACGTCGAGCCGCCGTCGGTGACCGACATCGACCACGTCACCGAGCTCTCCGACGGCACGCGCGTCGAGACGAAGGCCGTCGAGGTCACCGCGGTCGATCCGGCGAGCCAGAAGCTGCAGGCGCAGCTGGTCGAGGAGAGCACGAGCCGCACGCTCCGCGTCGGCCAGCGCTGGCCGGTCGAGAGCCTCGTCGGGCAGATCAACGGCCGTCCGATCTTCGCGGAGGAGATCTTCCGGCAGATCGAGGCAGCCGTCATGCTCGCGGCGCAAGACCCGAACCCGGACAACGCGCGCCAGCAGGTCGATGCGCTGGTGCGACGCGCGTTCCGGCAGCAGGTGGAGTCGGAGCTGATCCTGGCGGAGGCCGAGAGCCGGCTCACGCCCGAGATGAAG
>JAIYBS010000078.1 GCA_027488415.1 Planctomycetaceae bacterium
CGCGTACGGCGCGAGCGAGCGCGTCGAGGCGACCAGGTCCTGCGGCGCCCAGAGGAGGTTGCCGAGGTCGAGCGTGACGCCGAAGTTCGGGTGCTGCACCGAGGCGAGCAGCTGCTCGACGCGCCAGGCCGGCGCGAGGAACAGGCCGTGGTTCTCGATGCTGGTGCGGACGCCGAGCGCGGCGCCCTTCGTGGCGATCGTCCGGCAGGCCTTGGTGAGCGGCCAGAGGCAGGCATCCCACGCCTCGTCGGACAGGTCGTCGCCCGCGGCGCGCCACATCGCGTCGTGCCGGACGCGGTCCACGCCGATCGACGACGCAGCGGCGATCTGGGCGATGGTCGACTCGAGCGCGGCCTCGTCGAGCTGGTTGTCCTCGCCCACCAGGTTCGCATGGAGCGCAAAGCCGACGATCGCGACGTCGGCCGCATCGGCGGCGTCGGCGAGCCGGGCCGCGAGCGCCTCGTCGAGCGCGGGACCGAGGGTGCCGCCGGTGGCGATCTCGATGGCGTCGGCGCCGCACTCGCGGGCGAGCTTCGGGGTGTCCTCGAGGCGGATTTCGCCGCTCTTCACGAGGCGATGGAAGGAGTAGCTGGAGATCGCGATGTCGGTCACGCGGAGGAGACTAGCGGCATTCACGCCCGCTCGGGGGCGTCCGGACCGCCCGCGACGCGAATCTGCACGGTTTCTTCCGCTCCGCCCACGAATCGCCGCGCCCGGATCCGCTCGTTCCCGAGCTGTCCGCACGCCGCCATCGCGCTGCGTCCCTTGGTGCCGCGGCGCTTGCAGAACTGGCCGTTCTCGATCGCGCGCCGCACGAAGCGCTGCACGCTCTCCTCCTCGGGCGCCGGCCAGGGCGAGCTCCGGCGCGGGTTGTAGGGGATCACGTTGAGCGAGCAGCGCAGCGGCTTCAGCAGCGCACAGACCTCGTCGCAGTGCTCGTCGGCGTCGTTGACGCCGGGGATCAGCACGTACTCGACGCAGATCGCGGCGTTCGGGCGCTTCGGGAAGGCAAGCAGCGCCTCCATCAGCCGCTCGATCGGCTCGGCGCGGTTGATCGGCATGATCTCGGAGCGGATCCGGTCGTTCGGCGCGTTCAGGCTCACCGCGAGGTTCAGCCGGTGGAACCCGGGCTGCAGCAGGAACTCGCCGTAGCGGCGGATCCCGTCGGTGCGGCCGACGGTGCTGACGGTCACGTGGACCGGCGCGATGCCGCCCGCGTTCCGGTCGGTGAGCACGCGGATCGCGCCGAGCACCGACTCGATGTTGTCCATGGGCTCGCCCATGCCCATGAAGACGATGTTCTTGATCTCGAAGCCGGGCTTCCCGGTCGCCGGGTTCCCCACAGCGAACCGCGCCGCGTGCAGCTGCGCGGCGATCTCGGCGGGAGAGAGGCTGCGCATGAGCCCCATCTGCGCGGTCTCGCAGAAGCGGCATCCCATCGCGCAGCCGACCTGGCTCGAGACGCAGAGCGTGCGGGTCACGGAGCCGTCGCGATGGCGCATCGGGATCGCGACGCTCTCGGTCTCGAGGCCGTCGGCGAGCTCCATCGTGAACTTGACGGTGTCGCCGTCGACCTGCACGGCCTTCACCGGCCGGCGGTCGTCGCGGACCCACGCGGGGAGGCCGCCCTCGGGAACGCCGCCCGTGCGGTGAAACCACCGGTACATCCGCTCGCAGTCCGGAGGCGACATCGAGCGGAAGGCGCCGAGCGCCTTCGCGGCCGCGAGGAACTCCGCGAGCGGCAGGCCGAGGATGGGAACCTGGTCCGCGCCCACGGGAAGCGGCTCACACCAGCAGCATCGTCGGGGTCTCGACGAACTGCTTCAGGCCCTGCAGGTACTTGGCGGCCATCGCGCCGTCGATCACGCGGTGGTCGAGGCTCAGCGTCGCGGCCATCTCCCAGCCGACCGCGAGCTGGTGGTTGCGGACCACCGGCTGCTCGATCGCCGCGCCGCAGGCGAGGATCGCGCTGTTCGGCGGGTTGATGATCGCGGTGAAGTTGTCCACGCCGAACATCCCGAGGTTCGAGATCGTGAACGTGGCGCCCGACATCTCCTCGACCGAGAGCCCCTTCGTGCGGGCCTTCTCGCCGAGCGCGCGGACCTCGCCGGAGATCTGCCGCAGGCTCTTGAGGTGCGCGTCGCGCACGACGCCGACGACGAGCCCGCCGCCCTTCTCCTCGGGGAGCGCGATCGCCACGCCGACGTTGACCTGCTGATGCAGCAGGATGCGGTCGCCCGCCCAGCTGGCGTTGAAGAACGGGTGCTTCGCCATCGCGAGCGCGCAGGCCCGGATGATGAAGTCGTTCACGCTCAGCTTGACCTCCATCGAGGACAGCTGCTCGTTGAGCTGGGTACGGAGCGCCATCAGCGCGTCCATCGAGAACTTCATGGACACCTGGTAGTGCGGGATCGACTGCTTGCTCTCGACGAGCCGCTTGGCGATCACGCCGCGCATGTTCGAGACCGGGACCTCGACGCTCTGGACGCCCTGCACGAGCGCGCCCGCCGACGGCGCGGCCGACACGGACGCCGGGCCCGCGGCGACGATTCCCTGCGCGGGGGCAGAGGCGCGCGCGACGGGGGCCGCCGAGCTGCGGTTCTCCGCGGCGAGCGCGATGTCGCGCTTGATGACGCGGCCGCCCGGGCCGGAGCCCTTCACCTGCGACAGGTCGACGCCCATCTCCGACGCCATGCGACGGGCGACGGGAGAGACCCGGACCCGGTCGGCGTCGCGGACCTCGGTGGCCTTCACGTCGGCGACGATCTCGCGCGTCGGCGCGGCGGACGAGGCCGGCGCGACGGCCGCCGGGGCGGCGGCTCGCGGCGCGGGCGAGGCCGACGGCGCGCTCGCCGCGGCATCGACGCTCTCGCCTTCCTCGGCGAGGACGGCGATCACCTCGCCGACCTTCACCTGCTTGCCCTCGGGGCAGACGAGCCGGGCGATCAGCCCGTCGTCGAACACCGCCTGCTCCATCGTGGCCTTGTCGGTCTCGATGTCGGCGATCACCTGGCCGGAGGTGACCTTGTCACCCACCTTGACGTGCCACTTGACGACGGTGCCCTGCTCCATGGTGTCGGAGAGTCGGGGCATGGTCACGTTGATCGGCATGGCTCGGTCCTGGTCCTGTCTGCTGGCGAGTTCGGGGAATCAGAGGTTGTACGTGGCGCTGCGGATGGCCTCGACGATCTTGCGCGTGTTCGGCAGGTACTCCTGCTCGAGGTTCGTCGCGTAGGGCGTCGGGACGTCCGCGGTGTGGACGCGGTGCACGTAGTTGTCGAGGTCGTCGAAGCAGTGCCGGTGCACCTGCGAGGCGAGCTCGCTGCCCGGGCTGCCGAAGCTCCACGACTGATCGACCACCACGCAGGTGCTCGTCTTCTTCACGGAGCGGACGACGGTGCCGATGTCGAGCGGGCGCACCGTGCGCAGGTCGATCACCTCGCACGAGATGCCGTGCTTGGCGAGCTCCTCCGCGGCCTCCATGCAGAAGTGGACCGGGCGGCCCCAGCTGGCCACCGTGCAGTCGGTCCCCTCGCGGAGCACCTTCGCCTGGCCGAACGGGATCACGTACTCCTCCTCGGGGACGTGGCCCTTGTTGCCGAGCATGCGCTCGCTCTCGAGGAAGAACACCGGGTCGTCGCCGCGGATGGCGCTCTTCAGGAGGCCCTTCGCGTCGTACGGGTTCGACGGGATCGCGATCTTCACGCCGGGCACGTTGGAGTAGAGGCCCTCGACGCACCAGCTGTGCGTGCTGCCGAGCTGGCCGCCGGCGCCGTCGTTGCCGCGGAACACGACCGGGCAGCCGAACTGGCCGCCCGACATGTAGAGCATCTTCGGGGCGTTGTTCAGGATCGGGTCGGCCGCCACCAGGCTGAACGACCAGCTCATGAACTCGACGATCGGCTTGAGGCCCATCATCGCGGCACCGATCGCGAGGCCGGCGAAGCCGCTCTCGGAGATCGGCGTGTCGATGATCCGGCGCTCGCCGAACTCCTCGAGCATGCCGCGGCTCACCTTGTAGGCGCCGTTGTACTGGGCGACCTCCTCGCCGAGGAGGAACACGCGCTTGTCGCGACGCATCTCCTCGCTCATCGCCTCACGCAGGGCGTCGCGGAACTCGATCTCTCGCAGGGCGGTCACAGCAGCTCCTCCTTGGTGTCGATGGTCAGGGTGCCCGGAAGGTTCGGCGTGCCGCCGTTCATCTCCGGCTGCGTGCTGCCCGTGTACGGGCCCCAGCGCTCGACGAAGACGTCGGTGAACAGCTCGTCCATGCCCGGCGCCGGGCTCGCGTCGCTCCACGCGACGGCGTCGCGCACCTCGTCGCGCACGGACTTCAGCATCGCCTTGAAGGCATCCTCGGAGAGCGCGCCGGAGGCCTTGAGGTGCCGCTCGAGCTTGCCGATCGGGTCGTCGGCCTCGAACACCTCCTCCTCCTCCTTGGTGCGGTACTTGCGCGGGTCGCTCATCGAGTGGCCCTTGAAGCGGTAGGTGCGCATGTCGACGAACGCCGGGCGGCTCGTCTCGCGGCACTTGTCGGCGATGCGCTTCATCTCGGCCTGGACCTCGAGCACGTCCATGCCGTCGACCACGTAGCCGTCGATGCCGTAGCCGGCGGCCTTGGTGACGAGCGAGTGGGCCATCGTGGTGCCGCGCGCGATGGCGGTGCCCATCGAGTAGCCGTTGTTCTCGACGACGTAGATGACCGGGATGTCGAAGAGCCCCGCGAGGTTGAGCGCCTCGTGGAAGGCGCCCTGGTTCAGCGCGCCGTCCCCGAGGAAGCACAGCGCCACGCGCGAGTTCTTCTTCCCGTCGATCACTTCGTCCATGTACTTGCAGGCGAAGGCGAGCCCCGCGCCGAGCGGCGTCTGCGCGCCGACGATGCCGTGGCCGCCGTACAGGTTGTTCGCCTTGTCGAACATGTGCATCGAGCCGCCCTTGCCCTTGGCGCAGCCGCCGATGCGGCCGAACATCTCGGCCATGCAGTGCTTGGCGGCCATGCCGCGCGCGAGCGCGTGGCCGTGGTCGCGGTAGGCGGTGACGATCGGGTCCTCGTGGCGCACGGCCTGGGTGCAGCCGACGGCGACCGCCTCCTGGCCGATGTACACGTGGCAGAAGCCGCCGATCTTCTTCTCCTGGTACGCCTGCATGCAGCGGATCTCGAACTCGCGGATCAGCAGCATGTCGCGCAGCCAGCGGAGCTGGGTCTCGGCGGGGACGTCGACCTTCACGGGCGGCGCCTGCAGGTGGTCGAGGTCGCCGTACACCTTCGCGTGGACGTCCTTGACGGGCGCGGCGGCCGGTCCGGACGCAGGATTGGAGAGGCTGGTCATGTGTGTGTGGTTGGCTTGCGGGGCGTCCCGAACGCCGAACAGACGGCCGGGATCGCCGCGAACAGACCCATAAGTATAGGAAGGACAGGCGGTCCCGGCAATTGCCGGAACCGCCGTGTTTCACGCGGAATTCGCGAGGCGCAGGCCGCTCAGGAACGGGCCTTGCCCTCGGCCCCGGCGGCGGGCCTCGCCGCCGGCACCGCGGGCGGCTGGTCGCTGCCGCGCTCGAGCATGCCGAGCGCGCGACCCTGCAGGAGGATGAC
>JAIYBS010000374.1 GCA_027488415.1 Planctomycetaceae bacterium
GACCCTTCATCACTGACCCTTGCGGGCGATGGCGCGCTGGCCGGACTTCACTTCGCCGCGGCTCTCAGAGTCCTCGAGCTCGACCACGCCGACGGCGCGGTTGACGTCGACCTGCACGATGCGCAGGTTGCCCACGAAGTTGGACCCGTCGGCGATCGTCATGACCCAGCCTTCCTTGACGCCGTCGCGGCTGCCGACGTTGATCTCGGCGAGGGTCGCGTCGGGCTCGCGCTTCACGTCGATGACGGTGGCGCTGAGGGAACGGTCGGCGACGACCGGGAGGCTGGCGTCCGAGGTAGCGCCGGCGCGCGGCGCGGCGGAGCCGTGCAGGGCCGCGTAGCGCTGCACGTCGGCCATGGCGCGCTCCTTCTCCTCGGAGACCTTCTGGAGCTGCTCCTGCAGCTGGCGCTTGGCGGCGGTCTCGCTGTCGAGGTCGCCCTGGATGCGGGCGAGCGAGTCCTGCAGCTCGACGCGCGCCTTCTCGGCGGCGAGGTACTGCGTGCGGGCGCCCTCGATGTCCTGTCGCATCGCGTCGATCAGCTTGGTCTGCAGCGTGTCGTTGGCGCTGAACGCGGCGACCTGGCCCTTGAGGTCCGCGAGCTCGATGCGCACGCGCTCGAGGTCGCGCTCCTTGTCGGCGCGCATCTGGGTCTCCTTGTCGCGCTCCATGGTCGCGGCGCGCAGCTGCGCCTCGAGCGCGGAGACCTTCGCCTGCACGGCGGCGATGCTCGCGTTGTAGGCGTCGTTGGCGACGTTGCCCTCGGCCTCGGCCTTCTTGAGGTTGGCCTGCGCATCGGCGGCCGCCTGCTTGTAGACCGACTGGTTCGTCGAGGAGACGGCGGCCAGCGGCACGAGCGCGGCGATCAGGAGGGCGACGAGGACGACGAGGATCTTGGTCAGGATGTGCACGGTGAGTGCCTCAAGTCTCCCCGCGTTCGGACACGTGCCGGGCGCGGGACAGAATCATGTTCAGAAATCCAAACGACCCGAACGGGGGCAAACCCCGTCCGGCTGTTATCAGTAGTACCCGAGACCTGTACGGCCTGTCAATGGGGTTCGGTTGCGGCCAAGATTGCTTTTGCCGCCGCCAACTGCACCTGGGGGTAGCTGTCGAGCAGCATCGCCTCGAGTTCCGGGACGACCCCGGGCCCCCCGGCGGCGCCGAGGGCGATCGCCGCCTGCGCTCGGACGGCCGGCTCACGGTCCTGGAGGAGGGTCCGGGCGAACTTGGCCACGGCGGCCCCGTCGGCCGGGCTGATCTGTGCCAAGGCCGCCGCGCAGCAGACGCGGACCTCGGTCGGGCGGGCAGAGATGCCGGTCCCGTCGATCAGCCGCATCAGGATCGGGCGGGAGCCGTCGTCCCGGAGCCGGGCGACCTGCTGGGCCGCGAGCGCGGTGAACTCGGACTGCTCACCCGGCGCGTAGAGGGCGGCGCGGATCGGCTCGATGCCGTCGGCCTCGCCGAGCCGAACGAGGGCCTCGGCGGCCTGCAGCTCGACCACGCGCACGCGCGCGGGATTCACCTGCCGCATGCCCTTGCCGAGCGTGTCGCGGATCATCGGGATCGCGCTCTTGTTTCCGAGCTCGCCGAGCACCAGGTACGCGTTCGATCGCACCTCGGGATCGTCGGAGCGGACCATCGTGCCGAGCGGCGACGGGTCGACGGGTCGGCCGAGCCGCGTCAGCGCGAAGATCGCCGCGGCGCGCACCGAGTCGCTCTCGTCGACGAGGAGCGGCTGCACGGCGTCCGCGAGGTCGACGAGCCTCGCGCGGCCGACCTCCATGGCGGCCACGAAGCGCACGCCACGGTTCGGGTCCGAGAGGAGCGGCGCGACGACGGCACGGAGGTCGTCCGGCGATCCGTTCAGCGCCTCGCACGCGTTGGCGCGGAACATGGGCACCTGCGACGCCGCGGCGCTGCGAAGAAGCGTCGTCGCCGAGGTGCGCGCATTCCCGCTCGACTCGACCGGCAGCGCCACGGGCACCGACCGCCCGTCCGCGAGCTTCGTCTCGCCCGTCGGCTGGATGCTCTGCGAGCGGCTCGACCACGGCTGGTCGGCGATCGGCTGCGCCTCGTCGCCGCAACCGCCGATCGCGAGGAGCGACGCGGCCAGCGCGATGCACGGCACTGCGGCGCCAAGAGTCGCGGCGCCAAGAGTCGCGGTGCCAAGCGCCGCACCCGAGGCGAGGGGCGTGCGTCGGAAGGAGAACCCGGTGACGAGCGCGCAGGTCAGCATGAGTGCGAGCGATGGTACTTCCCCGACGACCGCGAACGGGGCGCGCCGAGCGTCGAGCGGCGGCGCGGCGTGCACGAAGCCCTCGGTCCGCGGCTCGACCGGGGCCGCCACGATGCGGCCGGAGCTGTCGATTCCCGCGCAGAGCCCGGTGTTCGCCGCGCGCACCATGGGCGTACGCGTCTCGATGCAGCGGAACCGCGCGAGCTGCAGGTGCTGCGCTCGCCCGCCGTCGAACCAGCCGTACCAGCCGTCGTTGGTGATGTTGACCAGGAGGTCCGCCGCCCGCTCCCTGCCCCCGGCGGCCGGGTAGACGAGGTCGCGGGGCACCCAGCTCATCGCGTCCTCGAAGCAGATCGCGGGCGCAATGCGCACCGTGCGGCCCTGCCACGGGATCTCGAAGCGCACGGGCTCGCCGCCGCGGTCGAGGTCGAAGGTCATGCCCGCGGCACCGAGCGCGAGGAGCTGCCGCTCGAGCCAGTCCCAGTTCGAGATGTACGGCATGGTCTCCCCGAACGGGGCGAGGAAGACCTTGTCGTACCGCGGGTACGGCGGCGGGCCGGAATTCACGAGGTACGCGCTGTTGAACTGCCTGTCCCAAGTGAAGCGCTCGCCCTCGGCGCGCAGCCCGATGAACGCGGCGCTTCCGACGAGGAGCGGTGCCTGCAGCCTCTCCGAGACGAGCGAGGCGATCCGCTGGAACCGGTTGCCCGGGAACCAGCCGTTCGCCTCCTGCAGGGCGATGGTCTCGGGCTCGAGGCCGTAGCCCGCGAGCATGGTCTCGGGCCACACCGCGAGCGCGACCGGGAGCTTCCGCTGCGCGCAGTCCACGGCCCCGCGCATGGTGAGCTCGGCGAACGCGGGGACGTCGCGTACCTGGTCGCGCGCGGCCCAAGCGACCTTGTTGCTCGTGGCGAGGTTGGTCTGGACGAGGAGCACGCCCGGCCCCTGCCCCTCGGGCGCCTGCGAAAGCCGCCACGAGCCGTACAGAAACGCGGCCGCCTGGAACGCGAGCGCGAACACGAGGCCGCCGCGCGCACCGCCGATCCACCGGCGGACGCCGCGGTCCGCCGATGCGTCTTCGGCCCCGGCCCATCGCACGAGCACGTCGATCAACGCGCCTGCCATCGAAAGCACCAGCAGCGACGAGAAGATCTCGCCCACGAGGTCCGCGCCCTGCACCAGCGCAAGCTGCTCGACAAGCGGGTGCCCCCAGCGGAACCACGGGTAGCCGTCGAAGAGGATCGCCGCGCGGAACGCTTCCTCGGCACCGAAGGCCAGCGGCAGCAGCACCGCCCACGGCGTGCGCGACGGCAGCGCCCGCGCGCATCGGACCAGAAGCCACAGACCGAGCAGCTCATGCAGGGTGCAGTACAGGGCGAGCGCGAAGGTGCCCGCGACCGTGACCTGCAGCAGCCAGTAGTGGAGGACGAAC
>JAIYBS010000249.1 GCA_027488415.1 Planctomycetaceae bacterium
GCCCCGCGAGGCCGCGCTGCAGGGCCTCGCGAAGGCGGCGGCGCTCGCGCGGCTCGGCCTCGTCCAGGGCTGGATCCCGCCGCACGAGCGGCCGCACGTGCCGACGCTCCGCGCGCTCGGCTTCGGGGGAAGCGACGAGGTCGCGATCGCGACCGCCGCGCGCGAGGCACCGCACCTGCTCGCGCGCGCGTGCAGCGCGAGCGCGATGTGGACGGCGAACGCGGCGACCGTGACGCCCGGCTCGGACACCGCCGACGGGCGCGTGCACATGACGGTCGCGAACCTGCGCGCGATGCCGCACCGCGCGATCGAGCCGCCGCAGACCGCGCGCACGCTGCGGGCGATCTTCCGCGACGAACGCACGTTCGCGGTACACGACGCGCTTCCCGCAGCGATGCCCGACGGGAGCCCGAGCACCTTCGGCGACGAGGGCGCCGCGAACCACACCCGCTTCCGCGCCGACGGCCGCGCCGGCGGAGCGCAGCCGGGCGTGCACCTCTTCGTGTTCGGCGCGCAGGCGAGCGGCGCGGGCCGCCGGCCGTCTCGCTTCCCCGCGCGGCAGACGCTCGAGGCGAGCAAGGCGATCGCCGAGCGCCACGGCATCCCGGAGGCGCGCTGCCTCTTCGCGCAGCAGCATCCGGCGGCGATCGACCAGGGCGTCTTCCACAACGACGTGATCGGCGTCGGCAACGGCAACCTGTTCCTCGTGCACGAGCTCGCGCTGCTCGACCAGCACCGCGTGCTCGACGACCTCGCCGCCGCGGTCGGGCCGACCTTCCGCGCCGTGGTCGTGCCGGAGTCGGAGGTGAGCGTCGCGGACGCGGTGCGAACGTACCTCTTCAATTCCCAGCTCGTCACCCTGCCCGACGGCGGGATGGCGCTCGTGCTGCCGCGCGAGAGCGAGGGGCATCCCGGCATCTCGCGGCTCGTCGCGCGCATGGTGGCGGACGAGGACTGCCCGCTCGTGACGGCCATCTACCTCGACGTGCGGGAGAGCATGCGCAACGGCGGCGGACCGGCGTGCCTGCGCCTGCGCGTGCCGCTGCGGCCCGAGGACCTCGCCGGGATCGCGCCCGGGTGCCTCTGGACGCCCGAGGGCCACGCGGCGCTCGAGGCGTGGGTGCGCCGGCGCTACCGCGAGGAGCTCTCGCCCGCGGACCTCGCCGACCCGGCGCTGCTGCGTGAGTCCCGCGACGCGCTCGACGAGCTCACGGGGCTTCTCGGCATCGGGCCGATCTACGAATTCCAGCGCTGAATCGCGCCAAGTACGCTTTCGCCATGCGCAGGAAGACGGCGATCGTCGCGGGCATCGTGGCGCTGGCACTGCTGGCGGCGGCAGTGTGGCCGCTGGTGCAGTACGTCAAGCGTTCGGAGCTGGCCAAGCAGCAGGCGATGGCCGACCGTGCCGCCGCCGAGGAAGCCGCCCGCGCGGCGAAGGCGAAGGACGACGAGGCGAAGGCGAAGGCCGCGGCCGAGGAGCGTGCGAAGGCGGAGGCCGACGCGATCGCACGCGCCAACGCGGAGGCGGAGGCGCGCGCGAAGTCGGACGCCGAGGCGAAGGCCCGCGAGGCCGAGGCGGCGGCACGCGCCGCGAGGGACCGCGCGCTCGAGGCGTTCCGCCGCGGTGTCGCGGCACAGAACTCGGGCGACCGCGCCGGTGCGATCGCCGCGTACCGCGAGGCCCTCTCGATCGACGCCGGCCTCGCCGGCGCGTGGACGAACCTCGCGCTCGCGCTCGACGCCGACGGCAAGCGCGAGGAGGCGCTCGAGGCCGCGCGCACGGCGACGAGGCAGCCCTCGATGTCCGACGCGCCGCGGCGCGCGCACGCGATGCGGACGCTCGGCCACGTCGCCGCGAACGCAGGCAAGCGGGACGAGGCGATCGCGGCCTACCGACAGGCGCTCGAGGCCGATGCGCGCCAGGGCGAGGCGGCGACGGCGCTCGCGCGGCTCTGGATGGAGTCCGGCGACACGGAGAAGGCGGTCGCCGCGCTGCAGGTCGCGAAGGCCGCCGGCGCGGAGGGCGCCGCGGTCGACACGGCGCTCGCGACGATCGCGTGGAGCGCCGGGAACGTGGACGAGGCGCGCAAGCGCGCCGAGGACGCAGTCCGCGCCGACGCGCAGGCAGTCGACGCGAAGGTGCTGCTCGGCTGGTGCAGCCTCGCGCAGAAGCGCTGGGGCGACGCGGCGCAGCAGCTCGAGGAGGCCGCGAAGGTGCGCACGCAGGACGCCGGGCTGCAGTCGGCGATCGGCTACGCGTACGAGAAGCTCGGCCGCCGTGCGGATGCCGTGGCCGCGTTCGACCGCGCGATCGCGCTCGAGCCCGCGCACCCGACCGCGAAGGCGGCGCGCGGGGCCGCGCTCGAGGCGATGGGCGAGGTCGAGCGCGCGAGGCAGGCATACGAGTCGGCGGTCGCGACCTCGTCGCCGGCGGCTGCGTGCATCGCGAAGACCCGTCTCGCGGTGGCCGCGTACCGCGAGAAGCGCTTCGCCGACGCACGTGCCCTCGCCGAGGCCGCGGTCGCAGCGGACCCGTCGAGCGCGCCCGCACGCCACGTGCTCGGGCTCGCGTGCTTCGCGCTCGACGACCGCGCCTGCGCGGGCGAGCAGGAGTACCGGCTCACCACGATGGACGCCGAGCGCGCGGCGGACCTCCGGAAGCTCCTCTCGAAGGAATGACCCGGTGATCGAGCTCCACGTCGTCGAGGGGCCGGACGCCGGGAGGACGCACGTCCTTCCCGATGGCGAGCCGCAGCTCCTCGGCCGGAGCACCGAGGCGCTCGGCTCGACCGACCCGTCGATGAGCAGGCGCCACGCCGAGATCACCCCTTCCGGCGGCCGCTGGTACCTCCGCGACCTCCGCAGCTCGAACGGCACGTGGCTCAACGGCCAGCGGCTCGAGGGCCGCGCGGAGCTCCGCGCCGGCGACTCGATCCGCTGCGGCGACACCGCGATCTCGGTCCGCGAGGTGCTCCCGGGCGCCGGCGCGCACGCCGACGAGTCCGACCCCGAGCGGCTGCAGGCGATCGGCGAGACGGTCGCGACGATCAGCCACAGCGTGAAGAACATCCTGCAGGGCCTGCGCAGCGGCGCGGACGCCGTCGAGCTGGCGCTCCGCCGCGGCGACCTCGCGATGGCGCGCGAGGGCTGGCCGATCGTCGCGCGCAACCTCGACCGCATCTCGTGGCTCGCGATGAACATGCTCGCCTTCGCGAAGGACCGACCGCTCGAGGTCGAGGAGACCGACCTCGGGCAGATCGTGCGCGAGGCCTGCGACCTGATGCGCTCGACGGCCGATCGACAGCGCTGCAGGCTCGAGGTGCGCGTAGACGACCCGATGCCGCCCGCGCCGGTCGACGCGAACGCGGTGCACCAGGTGCTCCTCAACCTGCTCGCGAACGCCGTGGAGGCCGCGCCCGCAGGCGGCGTGCGGATCGAGGTGCGGTGCTCGCTCGATGCGCGCGCCGGCAGGTTCGTGCTCGAGGTCGAGGACGACGGCCCCGGCGTGCCCGCGGCGCTGCGGTTGCGCATGTTCGAGCCCTTCGCGAGCAGCAAGGGCCAGCGCGGCACCGGACTCGGGCTCGCGGTGGCGCGCTCGCTGGTCGAGCGTCACGGCGGCGGCCTCGAGCACCGCGATGCCGCCCCGCGCGGGACGGTGCTGCGCGCGTGGTTCCCGGCGAACCGCGATGACCCCGACTCGGAGCGCACGCGCGGGCCGGTGCCCGGAGCCGCGCCCGACGTCCGGTGGGACGAGCCGGTGTGAGCGAAGCCCGCGCTCAGCCGACCGGCGGCGCGACGTCCTCGCTCTTCGCGCGGCGCGCAAAGTGCTCGGCACGCTCGAGCGCGTAGGCAAGCGCGAGCTCGGCATCGTCGGCCATGCTCCCGAGCGGCATCACCTGCGTGAGCCCGGCGACGCGCAATGACTCGAAGCGTCGGATGTCGACGCCGCTCAGCACGAGCGCGCGGTGCGATCGGTGGAAGCGCTCGGCGACCGCCCGGAGCTCCTCGGCGCCCGCGAGCTCGACGTCGTCGGCCTCGGAGAGGTCGAGCAC
>JAIYBS010000339.1 GCA_027488415.1 Planctomycetaceae bacterium
CCGCGTTCGAGGACCTCGCGATCCGCGTGCCCGACGTCTCGCGCATCCGCGAGGCGATCGGCTTCGAGCCGACCATTCCGCTCGAGCGAACGATCGCGGACGTCGCTTCCACGCTCGTCGCGGGAGGTGCCGCGTGAACTGCGGTCAGCTGACGCATGCCGAGCGGATCGCGGCCGTGTGGACGTTGATGGCGGACTCGCTGCCGGCGCTCCTGGCGAGCTTCCTCGTCACGCTCGCGACGGTGCCGATCGTCCGGTCGATCGCCCACCGCACCGGCGTCGTCGACAAGCCGGACATGGTGCGAAAGCTCCACGGGCGGACCGTCGCCTACCTCGGCGGCGTCGGCGTCTTCGTCGGCGTGTTTGCGGGCATCATCGTCAGCGCGCTGTTCGCGGGCGGCGACCTCGCGTCGCTCCCGCCGGTCCCGTTCTCGATCGTGCTCGGCATGATCGCGATCACGTTCACGGGCCTCGCCGACGACATCTGGAAGTTCGACGCGCGCCTCAAGGTCGCCGGCCAGCTGGTCGCCGCGGCGGCGCTCGCGATCGACGAGATCGGCGTGAACGTGGCGAGCGGCCTCATGGCGCCGGTGCTCGGCGGACCGCAGGAGGTGCTCTTCCGCCTCGGCGACTTCGCGGTCCTCAACGCGACGGTCTTCTACTGGGTGGGAACCGGGCTGGTCGCCGCGTTCGTGCTCGGCGGCAGCAACGCGGCGAACCTGCTCGACGGCCTCGACGGCCTGCTCTCCGGCATCACCGCCGTGATGTGCATCGGCCTGCTCGCCCTGTCGCTCGCGATCGTGTACGCGCTGCCGCCCGACCTCTCGAACATCAACGAGCTCGGTCGGTCGATGGCAGGGGCGCGCGTGATCCTCTGCCTGAGCCTGCTGGGTGCCTGCCTCGGATTCCTCGTCTACAACTTCAACCCGGCCTCGATCTTCCTCGGCGACGCGGGCAGCCTGCTCATCGGGTTCCTCTCGGTGACGATCATCATGACCTTCGCGAACCTGCAGCCCTTCGGCTGCCCGCTCGTGATGCGAAACGGCGCCGAGCCGATGGCGGTCGGCACCGGCGCGATCGTGATGCCGGCAGCGCCGCTGCCGGCGAACGCGGGCTACGAGGGAGTCGCCACGATCCTCGTGATGGGCGGCCTCGCGATGTTCGGCCTGCCGATCATCGACACCGCGACCGCGATCATCCGCCGCCGGCGGGCGGGCGTGCCGTTCTCGACGCCGGACGCCAACCACCTGCACCACCGCGTGAAGCGGGCGGTGTCGGGATCGGTGCGCAAGGCGGTCACCGCCCTCTACGGGATGGAGCTCGGCCTCGTCCTGCTGGGCCTCGGGGTCTCCTCCTACGTGTTGTTCGGGCACGGCCGGATGCTGTGGCCCTTCCTCGTGCTCGTGGGCGCGTTCATCGTGATCCTGCTGGTGGCGATGCGCGGCACCGGCGCGGCGCCCACCACGGTCCGGCGCCCCGGCGGCGCCCCGGCGGCGGGCTCGGCGCCGCGCGACGGCTCCTCGGCATGACGGACCCGTCGGGCCATCTCCCGGTCCTCCTCGACACCGTCCTCGACCTCCTCTCGCCCCGACCGGGCGAGACCGCGGTTGACCTGACCGCCGGCCGTGGCGGCCATGCGGAGGCGCTGGCCCGCCGGGTCGCCCCGGGCGGCCGGATCCTGCTCTGTGACCTCGACGCGGGCAACCTCGCCTTCGCCTCGGAGCGGGTGCGGGCGGTCCCCGGCACGGAACTGGCATCGATGCACGGGAGCTTCGCCCGCGCCGACCGCGAGGCGACCCGCCTGGGCTGGCGTGCGGACGTCGTGCTCGCCGACCTCGGGTTCGCGAGCACGCAGATGGACGACCCCGCCCGCGGCTTCAGCTTCCAGGCGGACGGCCCGCTCGACATGCGGCTCGACCCGACCCGGGGCGAGAGCGCCGCGGACCTCCTGGCGCGGATCCGGGAGCCGGATCTCGCCGACGCGATCTTCGAGCTCGGCGAGGACCCGTTCTCCCGCCGGATCGCCCGGACGATCGTCGAGCGGCGGAGCAGGGCCCCCCTTCGCACCACCCAGGAGCTGGCGTCGGCGGTGGTCGCGGCCTACGGGGCCCGCGCCCGGGACAGCCGCATGCACCCCGCCACCCGCACCTTCATGGCGCTCCGGATCCTCGTGAACGACGAGCTCGGCGCGCTCCGCACCCTCCTGGCCGCGCTGGAGCAGGGCGGACGGGAGGCCGCGGCAGGATCCGGGTGGCTGCGTCCCGGCTGCCGCGCGGGAATCATCAGCTTCCACAGCCTCGAGGACCGGCTCGTCAAGCACGCGATGGCCGACTGGGAGCGCGCCGGTCTCGGCGAGCGGGTCACCCGCAAGCCGGCGGAGGCGTCCGACGTCGAGCTCGCGACCAATCGACGGGCGCGGAGCGCCAAGTTCCGGGTCTTCCGGTTCGCTCCGGAAATGCGCGCGGATCGCTGATGCGATCGACGGATCCCTGCCGATGAACCCGATGGTGCGGCGCCATCGGGTGGTTGCCGTGCGGAAATGGATTTCGGCCGGATCCGGCCAAAGGTGGGCGTCATGACGCGCGAGAACAAGCTTGCTCTGGTGATCGGTTTCGGTCTCATGCTCTTCGTCGGCATCCTCGTGTCCGACCACTTCGCGGCGCAGCGGTACGACCCCGCGACCGTCGTGCAGGACGAGATCGTCGCCCCCGAGGAGAGCGTCAAGCTCGAGGCCGTCGGCGTCGAGATGCTCGCCGCCGTTCCCGAGCCCGTCGCGCCCGGCACCGTGAGCCTGGTCGATGGCGGCACGAGCGCGCACCCCGATGCCCAGCCCGGCGACGCCGTGGCGGTCGTCGAGCCGCAGGCGCTCCCCGTCGAGGTCGCGCAGGCCGACGGCACCCCGGTGCGCTTCCACAAGGTGCAGCAGGGCGACAACTACTGGAAGATCGCCAAGGCCGAGTACGGCGACGGCTCGCTGGCGCAGAAGCTGCAGGACTACAACAAGGCCGTCGCCCCCGACGCCGCCAAGCTCGCGCTCGGCTCCGAGCTGCGCATCCCGCCGATCGAGGTGCTGAAGCCCGGCGCGGTCGCGCCGACCGCCGGCACGCAGGTCGCGGTCGCCAAGCCCGAGGCGAAGGCCGCGGCCCGCGTCGCTGCCACCTACAAGATCCAGAAGGGCGACACCCCCTACGCCATCGCCAAGCGCAACGGCGTCAAGGTCGCCGACCTGCTCCGCCACAACGGCATCAAGGACCCGGCCGCCCTCAAGCCCGGCCAGACCCTGAAGATCCCGGCCAAGTTCTGACCGTTCCCCGTCTCCGCCGCGCGCGGCCCGTCGACCTCGGCGGGCCGCGCGCGGGCGCAAGGATGCGCACGCCATGAGACTCTTCGCAAAGCTCCTCGTGATCGTGGTGGCCCTGGGCGCGATGGCGCTCGGGCTTCTCTCGCTCCGCCAGCAGCGGTACGAGGTCTCGAACGAGATCTCCCGCGCGCACAACCGCATCGTCGAGCAGGAGCGCGCGCAGTGGCGGCTCCGTGCCGAGGTCGCCCAGCGCAGCACGCCGGCGGACATCCGCGAGGCCGCCGAGAAGCGCGGCATCGAGCTCGCCCCGGTGCAGGAGAGCGTGACGCCGGCCGAGGAGAAGGTCGGTACGAAGTCGGATGCGCCGGCGCCGAAGGCCGGGAGCGCGTCGAAGACCGATGCCCCTGCCAAGGCACGCACGCAGTCGAAGCCCGCAAACGGAAAGGCGGCGACCGGTGGACGCTGAAGCCAACGACACCCAGGCCGCCGCGCACGTCGGCGTCGCGCCGTCCAACGATCGCCTCGGGGTCTCCGACGCCGAGCAGGGCCGCCGCACGCGGCGCTGGGCGAGGATCGCCGTCGGCTGCACCGCCGCCGCGCTCGCGCTGACCGTGGTGCGCGTCGCGCAGCTGAAGCTTTCCCCGCCCGAGCAGCTCGACGCGGCCGCCGGCCGCCGGACGAGCGTGCGCAAGGAGCTTGCGCAGCGCGGCGAGATCATCGACCAGCGCGGGCGTCCGCTCGCGATGAGCCTGGTCGGCTACAAGCTGTACTGCGACCCGGCGTTCATCTACGAGAGCGGCTGGGACAAGGCCAAGAAGGCCTCGAAGACGGACCCGAACGCGGTCGCGGAGTGCGATCCGTTCCGCGACGCGGCGATCGCGCTCGCCCCCGTGCTGCGGCAGCCGCCGCAGGCGGTCCACGAGTTGCTGAAGGCGAACGCGGAGCGCCGCTACGTGGTGCTCGCGCAGGACGTCGACGAGGCGCAGGTCGACGCGCTCCGCACGATGGACATGGACGGCATCGGGCTCGAGACGAAGCTGGTCCGCGACTATCCCGCGGGCGGGCTCGCCGGCCAGCTGATCGGCAAGGTGGGCTTCGAGCACACCGGCCAGGCGGGCGTCGAGTTCGCGTTCAACAAGGAGCTGCTGCCGGTCGACGGGCGCGTCAAGGCGCTCCGCGACGCGTTCGGCCGCACCCTGTGGATCAACCGTGACGACTACGTGCGCGGCGACGACGGCCAGGACGTGCGCCTCGCGATCGACCTCGCGGTGCAGGAGATCGCGGAGCGCCACCTCGGCAAGATGGTCGAGGACGCCAACGCCGGCGGCGGGCGAATCATCGTGATGGATGCGGGCAACGGTGACGTCCTCGCGATGGCCGACCTCCTCCAGGAGCGTCCGGGCTGGAAGGAGGCGACGCGGGATCCGTCGCGCAAGATCCATCCCTCGCTCGGCCGCAACCGCAACTTCACCGACCCGTACGAGCCGGGCTCGACCTTCAAGAGCTTCGTCTGGGCGCGCGCGACGCAGCTCGGCGCGGCGAAGCCGTCCGAGATCATCCAGCTCCCGACCGGCCCGTACGTGACGAGCTTCGGCCGCTCGATCCACGACGTGAAGTACCCGGGCCCCGTCGCCTGGAAGACCGTGCTCGTGAAGAGCCTCAACGGCGGCATGGCCCAGGTGGCGATGCGGCTGAAGCACGAGGACCTGCAGCAGATGGTCCGCGACTTCGGCTTCGGGCAGAAGGTCGCGATCGGCATCCCGGGCGAGAGCGCGGGCATCGTGACCAGGCCCTCCAAGTGGAGCAACTACACGCAGACCTCGGTGGCGATGGGCCACGAGATCGCGGTGACGCCGATCCAGATGGTGCGCGCGTTCAGCGCGTTCGCGCGCAAGGACGGCACGATGGTGCAGCCGCGGCTCGTGCTCCCGCGCGGGGCGTCCGCGGCGGAGGACTGGGTCGGCGGCTCGAAGCAGGTCATCGCGACGAACGTCCTCGCCGAGGCGAAGGACGCGATGCAGGGCGTCGTCGAGGTCGGCACCGCGCGCAAGGCGCAGAGCGAGCACTACCGCCTGTTCGGCAAGACGGGAACGGCGGAACTCGCGGTGCCCGGCCAGAAGGGCTACGACCGCAGCAGGTACGTCGCGAGCTTCCTCGCGGCTGCGCCGCTCGAGAACCCGCGGATCGTCGTGCTCTGCATCATCGACGACCCGGACAAGCGGAGCAAGGCGGGACACTTCGGCGGCTCGATCGCCGGTCCCGTCGTCCGCGACGTCGTCGACGAGACGCTGCAGTACCTCGGCGTCGCGTACGACCAGGAGCCCGCGAAGGTCGCGAAGGCCGCCGGACACTGATCGAAATCCGTACCCGGCGAAGTATGCACCCATTCGTTCTCCAGAGAACGAATTGGTGCATACTTAACCAGGTACGGATTTCCAGAGCGCGACCCACTCCGCGGGGGTGAGCGTCTCGGGCCGGCGCACCGGGTCGAACCCCGCCGCCCCGACGGCGTCGCGGCCGAGGATCGCGCCGAGCTGCTTGCGGCGCTGGCCGAACACGCGCTGGACGAACGACGAGAACTCCGCCCACGGCTCGGCCGCGCGCGCGCCCGTCCGGGGGCGGATCGCGATCATCGCGCTCGTCACCTTCGGCGCCGGCCAGAAGCAGCCGGGCGGCAGCACCGCGACCTGCTCGAGCTCGGCGAGCAGCGCCATCGTCACGCTGATCGGCCCGTACGCGTCGCTCCCGGCCTTTGCCATCAGCCGGTCGCCCACCTCGCGCTGGATCGTCACGAACTGGCCTCGGCACTCCGGATGCCGCTCGAGCAGCGTCGCCATGAGCGGCGTCGCCGCCTGGTACGGCAGGTTCGCGACGAGCACGAACGGCCGCCCCGCGAGCGCAGCGAGCAGCCCCGCGCCGAGCGCGTGCTTGCCGTCGAGGCAGTCCGCCTCGACGAGCGTCACGCGGCCGGCGCCCGCGCCGAGCCGGTGCGCGTTGCGCATCCGCACGATCTCCGCCATGTCGCGGTCGAGCTCGCAGGCCACCACCTCGCACCCGGCGTCGAGCATCGTTTCGGTGAGCGTTCCGGTGCCCGGGCCGACCTCGAGCACCAGCTCGCCCGGCGCGGGCGCGGCGGCC
>JAIYBS010000060.1 GCA_027488415.1 Planctomycetaceae bacterium
GACCTTGAGCCCGCCGTCGAGGGTCGGCTGCGTGAACGCGACCCGGGAAAGCCGTGCGCTCGTCACGAGCAGGTTCCCGGCGCCGATGTCCGCCTTGCCGCCGGCAACCTCTTCGAACAGCTCGTTGAGCGACGCGCACTCGTGGAACTCGAGGTTCAGGTGCGCCTGTGCGGCGGCCGCCTGCAGGACCACCGCGGCGAACCCGTCCCAGCGGCCAGAGGCCTCGTGCACCGCGAACGGCGCATCCGGGAAGATCGCGACGCGCACCGTGCGCACCGGGAGATCGGTCTGCTCGGCCGCGCGAAACACCGGAGCGGCAGCCTGCGGCGTGCCGTCGGCCGCGGCGGCCGAGACACATGCGGCGGCGAGCGCGACTCCGACGATCCTGCGCAGTGTCCGGTGCATTCCCGCAGGATATTCGCACAGCCTGCCCGGTACGCTCACCCGCGATGCAGGGCTCGATCGACATCCGCGTGCGCTACTGCGAGTGCGACCCGATGGGGGTCGTCCACCACACCGTCTACCCGGTGTGGTTCGAGATGGGGCGAACCGAGCTGCTGCGATCGACCGGCCGAACCTACCGCGACATGGAGCAGGCCGGTCTCCTGCTCGCGGTCGTGAAGCTCGAGGTGACCTACAAGCAGCCCGCGCGGTACGACGACCTCGTGCAGCTCCGGACGACGCTCGCGCGCGTGGGCGCGGTGAAGGTCGAGCACTCGTACGAGCTCTGGCGCGGCGAGGACCTGCTCGTGTCCGGCGCGACGGTGCTCGCGTGCATCGACCGCTCCGGGCGAGCGAAGCCGATGCCCGAGGGTCTGCTTACCGATCCCCTGGCGCCGGCTCCTGGTCAGGCGACCGACCCACGCGCGTCCTGACCCGCAGGCCCGGCGACTTGAGCCGCAGCCGGATCTCGGCGAGCGCCCCCATCCGCAGCGCCCGGTCCACCGCGTAGGCGACCGCGGAGCTCGACACGCCGACGACGAGCTGCGCCCCGCCGGCCTGCTCGATCCACGTCTCCGCGACGATCTCCGCGGGCATCGCCGCGGTCCACGCCTCGGCGACGGCGCCCGCGCGCTCCATGTCGCGCCTCGCCTGGCGGCCGATGTCGCCCACGAGACGACGGATCGACGTGTCTCGCTCGCGGAACGCGCGCTCGCGGCAGATTCGCTGGGTGCGCAGGAGCCGCGGATCGGTGGGCGCATCCGCGCGCGGCGCGTCTTCGCCGCCCGGCGAACGGCCCTTGCCGGGCTGCGGACCCCGGTCCCGCCCGTCACGTCCTGCTCCGTCACGCGATGCCATCCTCGCGATGCTATCCGCGCGGTTGCCGGCGTCGGCACGGGTATCGTCCGCGCGCATGACGTCGGTGACCCTGGAAGGCCTCGCGAAGTCGTTCGGCGCCACGAAGGCCGTGGACGGCGTCACCGTGGAGGCACCGGCCGGGTCGCTCACCTTCCTCCTCGGCCCGTCGGGCTGCGGGAAAACCACGATCCTCCGGATGATCGCGGGGTTCATCGAGCCGACGCGCGGGACGGTGCGGTTCGGCGACCGCGACGTGACCGCCGTCCCCGCGGAGCGGCGCGAGTGCGGCATGGTGTTCCAGGGCTACGCGCTGTGGCCGCACATGACGGTCGAGCAGAACGTCGCGTTCGGCCTCGAGGTGCGGAAGGTCCCTGCCGACGAGCGCGGTCGCCGCGTCGCGGAGGCGCTCGAGATGGTGCGCATGGCGCCGCTCGCGTCACGCAGGCCGAACGAGCTCTCCGGCGGCCAGCAGCAGCGCGTGGCGCTCGCGCGCGCGCTCGTCTATCGCCCGCAGGTGCTGCTGCTCGACGAGCCCCTCTCGAACCTCGACGCGAAGCTGCGTCACGAGATGCGCGGCGAGATCCGCCGCATCGTCGACGAGCTGCGGATCACCGCCATCTA
Source organism: Planctomycetaceae bacterium (assembly GCA_027488415.1). Classification (GTDB taxonomy): domain Bacteria; phylum Planctomycetota; class Phycisphaerae; order Phycisphaerales; family SM1A02; genus UBA966. Next base: position 1,921 of record JAIYBS010000060.1, read on the forward strand.
CGTGACCCACGACCAGCAGGAGGCGCTGAGCCTCGCGGACCGCATGGTGATCCTGCGCGACGGCCGGGTCGAGCAGGTGGGCGGTCCGCGCGAGCTCTACGAGCGGCCGACGAGCAGGTTCGTCGCGGAGTTCCTCGGCGAGGCGAACATGCTCGACGCGGTCGTCGAAGGACCGGTTGCCGCCGGACCGCGGCCGATCCGCACCGCGGCCGGGACGGTCGAGTCGCTTCATGGCGGCGTGCATCCGGCCGGCACCGCCATGCTCGCCTGCATCCGCCCGGAATCGCTCGTGATCCGCGCCGCGGCCGAGGTCGCGGAGGGCGCCCCCGCGCTGCGGGGCGTCGTCGCGGAGACCACGTACCTCGGCGGCCTCGCCCAGCACAAGGTCGACTGCGCCGGGACGTCCGTCGCGGTGCTCGAGATCAACCCGCGCCACCTCTCCCGCCGGGGCGAGCCGGTGGCGCTGACGGTGGATCCCTCGCAGGTTGCGATGCTCGGAAAGTGACGCCCCGAAAGTACGCCGGGCGTCCCCCGGCGTATTTTCCCCGCATGCGCACGACGATCGCCGCGACCGCGGCCGCCCTCACCGTCGGATCCATGCTCGCCTTCGCGCCGGCCGCCGACGCGCCGCCGACCGTGCCGCCGAAGGACCAGCGCATGGCGTGGTGGCGCGAGGCGCGCTTCGGGATGTTCATCCACTTCGGGCTCTACTCAACGCCCGCGGGCACCTGGGACGGGAAGCCCGTCGGCGGCGTCGGCGAGTGGCTGCTGCAGAACGCGCGCATCGACCCGATCGAGTACGAGAAGACGCTGGTCCCGCAGTTCAACCCGACGAAGTTCGACGCCAAGGAGTGGGCGCGCATCGCGAAGGATGCCGGCATGGGCTACGTGGTCATCACCACGAAGCACCACGACGGCTTCGCGCTCTGGAACTCCGCGTCGAGCGACTACGACGTGATGGCGACCCCGTTCAAGCGCGACATCATGCGTGAGCTCGCCGACGCCGTGCGCGCCGATGGGCTCCGCATGTGCTGGTACCACTCGATCATGGACTGGCACCACCCGGACTACCAGCCGCGCCGCGAGTGGGACAAGCGTCCAGTCGATCCGGCGTCGTTCCCGCGCTACGTCGACTTCATGAACGCACAGCTGCGCGAGCTGCTCACGGGCTACGGCGACATCGGCATCCTCTGGTTCGACGGCGAGTGGGAGGGCACCTGGAACCACGACTGGGGCAAGAAGACCGACGACTTCGTGCGCAGCCTGCAGCCGAACATCATCGTCAACAACCGCGTCGACAGCGGCCGCGCCGGCATGGACGGCTTCACCGCGGACGAGCACGCGCGCGGCGACTACGGCACGCCCGAGCAGACCATCCCCCCGAACGGCATGCCCGGCAAGGACTGGGAGACGTGCATGACGATGAACGACACCTGGGGCTACAAGGCGTCGGACCAGAACTGGAAGAGCCCGAGGACGATGATCCGCATGCTCTGCGACATCGCGTCGAAGGGCGGCAACTTCCTCCTCAACGTCGGGCCGAAGGGCGACGGCACGATCCCGCAGGAGTCGATCGACCGACTGAAGCGCATGGGCGAGTGGATGCGCACCAACGGCGACGCGATCCACGGCACCGTCGCATCGCCGTTCCCGAAGCAGTTCCGGTGGGGCCGCGTGACCGCGAAGAGCCTCAAGGGCCAATGGCGGGACGCCACGCGGCTCTACCTGCACGTGTTCGAATGGCCCGCAGACGGGACGATCCGACTCGAGGGCATCTCGAATCCCGCGTGGGGCGCGCGCGTGCTCGGCGACGAGCTCCGCAAGGTCGCGGCGGCGACGGAGGGCGACGCCATCATCATCACCGGGCTGGGCGCGACGCCGGTGGACACGGACTGCACGGTGGTGTCGATCGACATCAAGGGCGTACCCGCGGTCCAGCCTTTCACCGTGAAGCCGGCCGCGGACGGCTCGATCGCCTGCATGGCCGGCGACGCGGTGGTCACGGGCAGCATCCAGTACGAGGACCGCTTCGCGAACCTCGGCTGGTGGCGCGACATGGCGAGCACGGCGTCGTGGCCGATCACCCTTTCCTCGAAGGGGACGTTCGACGCAACGATCGACTACGCGGCATCCGCCGAGTGCGGCGGCACGGGCGAGTGGCAGGTGCGGGTCGACGGCGCGGTCGTCGCGTCGGGCGCGGTCGAGCTTCCCGGACGCAAGGACTGGGGCGACTTCGCCACGGTGCCGCTCGGCCGCCTGACGCTGCCCGCCGGACGCGCGGAGGTGGTCGTCAAGGCCACGCGCAAGAACGGCGACTCGTTCATCAACCTGCGACGCATCGACCTGCGACCGGCGCGCTGACGGAAACCATGCCGGGGGGCCCCCGGCGTATTTTCGCGGCAATAC
>JAIYBS010000171.1 GCA_027488415.1 Planctomycetaceae bacterium
CTCCGTCTCGCTGCTGCTGCCGTACTGCGAGACGGCGAAGGGACACCTGCCGCTGCCGAGCGACCGGCTCGCCGCGACCGACGAGCTCGCCGACTTCGCCGCCGAGCCCGAGGAGGTGCTCGCGCCCGTCGAGGTGCCGGCGATCGCGCTCGACGCGCGCACGGCGTTCGCGCTGCTGCGCGCGCTGGAATCGGAGGCATCCGACGAGTCGCTCGCGTGGGGCCACGATGCCCGCTGGTGGGGTGCCGTGTCGCAGTTCGCGCAGCACCTGGTGCATGACCAGCGCGTGATCCCGACCGTCGTCCAGGAGCGCAGCGGCGCGATGTTCGCCGCGTGGCGGCCCTGGCTCCACGATGCGCCGAACCACGCGCGCTTCACCGCGCTCGTGCGCAGCACGCCCGCGGTCGTCCGCGCGGCCGAGGGCGCCGGCTCGCCGGGAACGCTGCTCGAGCAGTCGATGGGCGCGTTCGTCGACTGCGCCGTGCGCGACGTGCTCGAGGCGGAGAGCTACGGCGAGGCGATCGACGGCCGCGATCCGGACACCGACCCGCACGTGGCCTGGCTCGCGGGCCTCCTCGGCGCGGGCACGCAGGTGAAGCAGCCGGCCGCGGTCGAGTCGAGCATCGTGCGCACCGCGCGCCAGTGGATCGCGAACCTCGAGGACGTCGGCGAGGGCCGGCAGATGCGGCTCCTGCTGCAGCTCCTCGAGCCGCCCTCGGAGCTGCTCCCCGGCCCCGACGGCCACGAGGACGACCACCCGTGGCGCCTCACGTTCTCGCTCGTCTCGAGCGACAGCCCGCCGATCGTCGTCGACGCCGAGGCGCTCTGGAACCGAGCCGCGGGCGGACGCGCCGGACGCGGCCGGAGCCCGCAGGAGACGCAGCAGCTCTGCGACCTCCTGCTGCAGGAGCTCGGCCGCGCGAGCCGTCTCTACCCGAAGATCGAGGACGCGCTCGACGAGGGCGCACCCACCGGGCTCGAGCTCAAGACCACCGAGGCATACCAGTTCCTGCGCGACTTCAAGCCCGTGCTGCAGGAGGCCGGCTTCGAGGTGCTCGTGCCCGACTGGTGGGGCCAGACCGCGAGCCGCGTCGGCGCGCGGCTCCTCATCGACAGCGATCCCGCGGGCGGCGAGGGCGGCGCGGGCGGCGGCTCCGGCGGCGGCGTGGGCCTGCACAGCCTCGTCAACTACAGCTGGCAGATCGCCCTCGGCGAGACCCCGCTCACGCTCGAGGCGTTCCAGGCGCTCGCCAAGAAGGGCGTGCCGCTCGTGCGGATCAACGGCCGCTGGGTCGAGATCCGGCCCGAGGACCTCGAGCGCGGCATGAAGTTCCTGAAGCAGAACGCCGGCGGGCAGACGACGCTCGTCGAGGCGCTGCGCCTCGCGCACGTCGACGCCGCCGACGGCGCGCTGCCCGTGCTCGGGCTCGACGCGAAGGGATGGGTCGCCGAGGTCTTCGGGCCGGCCGACAGCATCGAGAAGATGGCCATGCTCGAGCAGCCGGAGCGCTTCCAGGGCACGCTGCGGCCGTACCAGCGCGCCGGCGTCAGCTGGCTCGCGTTCCTCGAGCGCTACGGCATGGGCGCGTGCCTCGCCGACGACATGGGCCTCGGCAAGACCATCCAGCTGATCGCGCTGCTGCAGTCGGAGCGGCAGGTGGCGGTGGACGGCGAGCGCGTCGGGCCGACGCTGCTCGTCGCGCCGATGAGCGTGCTCGGCAACTGGCACCGCGAGCTCACCCGCTTCGCGCCGGAGCTCGTGGTCAACGTCCACCACGGACTCGAGCGGCCGCAGGGAGACCGGTTCCTGCACCTCGCGCAGCGTGCCGACGTCGTGGTCACCACGTACGCGCTGGTCACGCGGGACAAGGACCTCCTGCAGCAGGTGGAGTGGCGCCGGGTGGTGCTCGACGAGGCGCAGCACATCAAGAACCCGCCCACCAAGCAGACGGCGGCGATCCGCTCGCTTCGCACCAAGTTCCGCATCGCGCTCACCGGCACCCCGGTCGAGAACCGCCTCACGGAGCTCTGGTCGATCATGGAGTTCTGCTGCCCGGGCTACCTCGGCACGCAGAACGACTTCCGCAAGCGGTTCGCGCTCCCCGTCGAGCGGCATCGCGACAAGCGGCAGGCTGAGCGGCTGCGGCAGCTGGTGCGGCCGTTCATCCTGCGGCGCCTGAAGACCGACCCGAACGTCATCACCGACCTGCCGCCGCTCGTCGAGACCCGGCAGCAGATCCCGCTCACGCCCGAGCAGGCCTCGCTGTACGAGCAGGTGGTCAACGACATGCTCAAGCGCGTCGACCAGGCCGAGGGCATCCGCCGCCGCGGCCTCGTGCTGAGCGCGCTCGTGAAGCTGAAGCAGATCTGCAACCATCCGGCGCACTTCCTGCGCGAGGGGATGCCGTCGTCGGCGCCCGCGGAGGACGAGGACTCGGCGGAAGGCACGGAGGCCGGCGAGAAGGAGCGGCGGATCACGGTGCCCGCGGGCGTCGTGCGCGCCGACCGCCTGAGCGCGCGCAGCGGCAAGAGCATCCGCATGATGGAGATGCTCGAGGAGCTCACCAGCGCCGGCGATCGCGCGCTGATCTTCACGCAGTACCGGCAGATGGGCCACCTGCTCGTGCAGATGATCCGGCAGGAGCTCGACATCGAGGCGCTCTTCCTGCACGGCGGCACGCCGCAGGCGAAGCGCGACCAGCTCGTGCAGCGGTTCCAGAGCGAGGACCCGGCGGCGCCGATCTTCGTCCTGAGCCTGAAGGCCGGCGGCGTCGGCCTCAACCTGACGGCCGCGAACCACGTGTTCCACTACGACCGGTGGTGGAACCCGGCCGTCGAGAACCAGGCGACCGACCGTGCCTTCCGCATCGGCCAGCTGCGCACCGTCAACGTGCACAAGATGATCACCGTCGGCACGCTCGAGGAGCGCATCGACCAGATGATCGAGCAGAAGACCGAGCTCGCCAGCCAGATCATCGGCAGCGGCGAGCAGTGGCTCACCGAGCTGAACACCTCGCAGCTGCGCGACCTGCTCGCGCTGCGCGGCAGCACGATGGAGGACTCGCAGTGAGCAACGAGGGATTCAGCATCCGGCCGTCGCAGCGGAAGCTCGAGCAGCCGAAGCGCGTGCGCCACGGCATCAAGTTCCGCCGCAAGCAGGGGCTCGACGGGCTGCCGTGGCACGCCGCGGCGTTCGTCGCGGCCGTCGAGGAGGGGATCCGCCCCGACGCGAAGGTGCTCGGCATGGAGTACGCGCTCGCGGGGCAGGTCGCGAACTACACCGTCTCGCCGGGCGTGGTCGAGGCGGCCGTGCAGGGACGCGGACTCAAGCCCTACCAGGTGCGAATCGCGGTGAAGCCGCTCTCGCGCGAGGAGTGGGACGCGGTGATCGGCAGGATGGCCGGCGAGGCGGTGTACGCCGCGCGCCTGCTCACGGGCGAGGTTCCCGAGTCGATCGAGGAGTGCTTCGCGGCCGCGGGCCGGCACCTGCTGCCCGCGCCGGGCGACGGCGTGCAGACGCAGTGCGACTGCGGCCTCGACCAGCCGTGCAAGCACGTGGCGGCCGCGGCCTATCTCGTGGCCGAGCGCATCGAGGTCGACCCCGTGGTGCTGTTCGCGCTGCGCGGCCTCGACGGCGAGCTGCTGCTCGAGCGCCTGCAGGAGCAGCGGACGCTGCAGACCTCGGGCGTATCGCAGGCGCACGCGACGGCCTCGCACGAGGAGGACACCGGCGGCCTGCCGCCGCTCGAGCAGTGCGTGTCGGACTTCTGGCGACC
>JAIYBS010000043.1 GCA_027488415.1 Planctomycetaceae bacterium
CGCGCATCAGGCCCTGCTTGCCGAAGATGCCGTTGGCGTAGGCCTCCTCGATCGCCTTCTGGAAGACCTTCGCCTGGTGGTGGTACTCGCCGCGGATGAAGAAGTACGCGACCTGCATCTGGCACGCGTAGGCCGCGATCGCGATGCCCTAGAGCACCGAGTGCGGGTCGAAGTCGACGAGCAGGCGGTCCTTGAAGGTGCCGGGCTCGGCCTCGTCGCAGTTGATCGCGAGGTAGCGCGGTCCGCCGTCCGCCGGCGGCAGGAAGCTCCACTTGAGGCCCGCGGGGAAGCCTGCGCCGCCGCGGCCGCGGAGGACCGCGCCCTTCACGAGCTCGACGACCTCGCCGGGCTGCATCGAGAGCGCCTTCTCGAGCGTGCGGTAGCCGCCGCTCGCCACGTACTGGTCGTACGACACGGTGGTGCGCTTGGAGCGGTCCTCGGGGATGCGCTTGGTGAGGACGGGCGTCGGCTTGAAGTCGGCGGCGGTGGGCATCGGCGTTCTCGTGTCTGTGCGTGGCGCGGTCAGGTCTTCGGCGTGTCGGCGGCAGGTGCCGCGGGTGGCTCGGTTCCGGGCGGGAGGACGACCTCCTCGATCACCGTCCGGCGGAGCACGACGCCGTCGGGGCGCTGCTCCTGCGTTGCCTCCTTGCGGACCTCGACGCGCTCGCGCGGCCGGTCCGGGTCGGAGACGATGGCATCCACGATGTGCCCGAAGAAGGCGCCGATGCTGCGTGCGAGCGGCGGTTCCTCGGGCGCACCCATGTCAGTGGTGGCCTCCCGGCGAGGCGTGGCGCGCCTCGTCGATCAGCCGGTCGAGGGCGTCGACCGTCAGGTTCTCGTGGAGCGTCTCGTTGAAGAGCGCCACGGGGGCTGTGTCGCAGCTGCCGAGGCAGTCCATGGCGATCAGCGTGAACTTGCCGTCGTCGGTCGTCTCGCCCATGCCGATGCCGAGGCGCTCGCGCGCGCGGTCGAGGAGCTTGGTGCTCGTGCAGCCGCACTGCTCGCAGGCGATCGAGTGGCAGACGCCGATGGTGACGACGCCGCGCTGCTCGACGGTGAACTCGTCGTAGAAGCTCACGGTGTCGAGGACGTCCGAGGGCGCGATCCCGAGGAACTCGGCGACCTCGAGCTGCGCCTGGTGCGGGACGTGGCGGTACGCGTGCTGGACGTCGTGCAGGATCGGCATGAGCGCGCCGAGCCGCGTGGCGTACTTCGGGAGCACGTCGCGCGTCCATCGGTCCTTCATCGCCGCGGTGCAGTAGGGCTCCGCGCGACGCGCGATCTGCATGGTGCCGGAGGGCTTCGTTGGCCAGGCCATGGGGTGTTCCTGAGTGTCCTTCGGTGGGGTGCTTGGCGGGCGGTCAGCGGTCGAGCTCGGCCGCGATGACGTTGATCGATCCGATGACGGCGATGGCGTCGGAGACGAGGTGACCCTCGACCAGCTTCGGCAGCACCGAGTAGTTGACGAAGCACGGCGGGCGCGTGCGGATGCGCCACGGGTACTTGGTGCCGTCGCCGACGAGGTAGTAGCCGAGCTCGCCGTTGGGGCCCTCGAACGGGAAGTACGCCTCGCCGATCGGCACCTTCCAGCCCTTGTTCCACATCATGAGCTCGAAGTTCTCGATGACGCCCTCGATGGAGCCGTAGATGTTCGCCTTGTCGGGCTGCGTCACCTTGGCGCTGTCGGTCGGGTTGAACGGACCGGCCGGGATGCGGTCGATCAGCTGGTTGATGATGCGCGCGGACTGCTTGATCTCCTCGACGCGCACGAGGTAGCGCGCGAAGCAGTCGCCGGTCTGGCAGACGACCACGTCGAACTTCGGGGCCTCGGCGCCCTCGCCGTCCCAGTTGTCGGCGTAGCAGAGCACCGGCTCGTCCTTGCGGAGGTCGCGGCGGACGCCGGCGGAGCGGGCCATCGGGCCCGTGAGGCCCCAGGCGATCGCGTCCTGCTTGCTGATCGCGCCGACGCCCTCGAGGCGGTCGATGAAGATGCGGTTGCGCGAGAGCAGCGTCTCCATGTCCTTCACGGCCCGCGGGAGCCGCTCGTTCACGAAGTGCTTGATCATGCGCTTGAACGTCTCGTCGCACGGGATGTCGCGCCAGGCGCCGCCCACGCGCGTCCAGTCCGGATGGAAGCGCTGGCCGCTGATGTACTCGACGATGTCGTAGATGAACTCGCGCTCGTTGAAGCCGTAGAGGAAGCCCGTGAAGCCGCCGAGGTCGAGCGCCGCGGCGCCCACGCACAGCAGGTGGTTCTGGATGCGGCCGAGCTCGGCCATGATCGTGCGCACCACCTTGCAGCGCGGGGTCGGCTCGATGCCGAAGAACCGCTCGACGCCGGTGTGGAACGCGATGTCGTTGACGATCGGCGAGATGTAGTCCATCCGGCTGATCGTGCACACGTACTGGTTGTAGTCGTGGTGCTCGGCCAGCTTCTCGAAGCCCGAGTGCAGGTAGCCGATGTGCGGGGTCACGCGCGCGACGCGTTCGCCGTCGAGCTCCATCACCAGGCGCAGCGTGGTGTGCGTGGCCGGGTGCTGGGGCCCGATGTTGAGGATCCAGCGGTCGGGCAGCTGGACGTGGTTGCGGAGATAGTCCGGCGAGTCGCTGTCGACCGTGACGAGGTTTCCGCCCGCACGCGGCGCGGCGTGCGTCTGCTCCTCGACTTCGAGTCCGTAGCCATGGTCGGGCTGGAGGGTGTACGGCATGGGGCAATAAGTATAGGAGGGGCGCGGGACCGAGTGGGCCACTTTCCGACGGTGGATCTCGCGAAGTGCACCGCCCGGCGGTCCGAGCGGACCGCCGGGCGGAGGATGCAGACGGGCGATGCGCCGATGCCGGCGCCGTCGACTCGAGTGTCAGACCGAGGCCAGCAGTGGCAAACCCAGGCCAGCGTCAGTTCACCCGAACCGCAGCAACTCGATGCGGGTTCCATTGTGATTCCTCGCCCCCGCGCTCGGCTTCACCGGACGGTCGCCCGCCCCCGCCCTTGCGCCCGCGCTCAGGCGCCGGATGCGGCCCGTCATCTCCAGATTGTCAAGCGCATTGCGGACCTGGGCACGGCTGCCGCCGGCGGCGCGTGCCAGCGCCAACTCGCTCTGCCCTGCACCCTCGTCAAAGCGGAGCGACGCCAGCACCGAAACGCGCAGGTCTCCACGCATGTCGGCACGGACCACGAAGTCCGGGTGGCGTTCCATGAGCCACTGGGACGCATGCAACGCCTTCAGCTTGAGCGGTGTATCCACGCGCCACAGACGCCACCGGCGGGACACGGGGCTGGCCATGCGTTGCACGCGCGCGGACAAGGCAACGCTGCGGCGCTCCACGGCGAACAGCGGGCGCGCCACCTTCGCCGGACGCATTTCCGCGATCACCGTGCGGAATTCCTGCGGATGCTGCCCTTGCTGCGCGGTGTCAAGAAGCAACCCGAGGACCGGATGGAATTCCGGGGCCAGTTCGTCACGAATCAGCCTCCGCAGGCGGTGCTTCGCCACCACGTCCCCGTACACGTGAAACCACGCAGCGGTCATGCCGAAGAGCCGCGCCATGTCGGCTGCGCCGGCGGCCGTACGGATGATCAGGCGCTCCAGGTCGACAGGCGCGCCGCGCGCGGGAAGCGGCGCGCCGACGAATCCGATGCCCAGCTCGCGCCATGATTCGACCACGTCGTCGAGTTGCTCAGGATTCATTGGGTGGCCTCATGATGCGGAGGACTTCCAAGGCCGACGCATAGGCGTGCGGCGATATGCCGTGGGCCTGGATCGAAGGGAACAGTTGGAGCAATTGATCCGCCTCCGCATTCGTGATGGCAAGCGAATGCAGATCCTCGAGATCCTCCGCGCGGCCGGCGATGACCTTGAGAGCGATCAAGTCGAGCCGGCCGACCGCGAGAACCTGCAGCGGTCCGAACGTCCCGACGGCGACGAGTCGATCCCGCCATCCCGGCAGCATCAGATGCGCCAGTGCGTGGGCGCTCGCGTCCAGCCATTGCGGCGCAATCTGGAATCGTCGCGCCACTTCGTCCGCGTGGTACCGGCAGAGGTCGAAGACCTCCGGCGGAGAGACATGGAGCACGTCACAGTCCACCGTCGTGCGCGAGGCCGGCAGCGCACCGGAAAGGACCCCGGCCGCACCGCCGATGAGGACCATCTCGGCCCTGGGCGTGGAGGGCAGCAAGGAACCGAGGTGCGCGAGCGCGGCCGTAATTTGGCGTGGTGAAAGGTCGTGGCTCGACATGTATGATCTAAGAGTACACCCTTGACTCTACGACAGCGAAAAAGCTGCCCAAAGGCGACACGGAATCCCGTCGATCGCGCCCGCCAACGCACACACGCCCCCAGGCGCGGGTGCGCTTGGGGGCGTGGAGTGTGGACGTCGGCCGAGGCCGGCGTGGAGTGCAGCGTGATGTCAGGCGCGACGGCGGCGGGCGGCGAGGCCTGCGACGCCGAGCAGCGCGATCGCGCCGGGGGCGGGGATGAACTGGTAGCGAGCCTGGGTGGTCGCGCCG
>JAIYBS010000321.1 GCA_027488415.1 Planctomycetaceae bacterium
ACACCTGGGTCGTCGACGACCGCGCCGCCGGCATGGCGGTCGGCAAGCGGGCCATCGCGGACAACGGCCCGCTGCTGCTGAACGCGGTCGAGCTCGCGGCCGGCAACCCGGCGCTCGCCGAGATCCGCGCGCGCGGGCAGTTCCGACGCCCGTTCACCGTCGTCGACGAGATGCGTCGGACCGCGGAGACCAAGTACATCGCCCGCGAGAAGGAGCTGCAGGACGAGATCCAGCGCAAGGAGCTGCAGGTCGGCGAGGTGCAGCGCGAGCGCACCGCGGACGGCGGCCAGGCGATCGTGCTCACGCCCGACCAGCTGAAGCGCGTGCAGGAACTGCAGGCTGAGCTCGTCGCCGCGCGCAAGGAGCTGCGGCAGGTGCAGCACGGCCTGCGCCAGGACGTCGAGGGCCTCGGCACGCGGCTCCTCGTCGCGAACGCGGTCCTGTGGCCGCTCGCGGTGGCCGGCGTCGCCCTCGCGTGGAACGTCGTGCGCGGCCGATCGAGCCGGCGGGAGGCGAACTCGTGAACCGGAAGACCGCGATCACCGTCGCGCTCGCCGCGGTCGCGCTCGTGGGCGCGGCGGCGCTGCTCTCGAAGTCCCGCGACATGACGCCCGAGCGCGCGCGGGGCTCCGCGATGCTGCCGGGGCTCGAGGCGCGCGCCGCGGAGGTCGGCGCCGTCGAGGTCCTGCGCGGCAACGCGACGGTCCGCCTCGAACGCGGCGCCGACGGCTCGTGGGCGCTCGCCGGAAACGACGGCTACCCCGCCCGCGGCGAGCTCGTGCGCGCGATGCTCGTGAGCGTCGCGGGCCTCACCGTCGACGACCGGATGACCGCCAAGCGCGACCGCCACGGGGAGCTCGGCCTCGCGTGGCCGGACGCGGGCGGCAAGGCGCGGCTCGTGCGCTTCCTCTCCGCGAGGCCGGGCGAGTCGCCGGTCGCCGAGATCGTCCTCGGCGAGGAGCGCTTCGCGCCCGATGCGGTCTTCGCGCGGCTTCCTGCCGAGGATCAGACGTGGCGCACGCTCGGTCGCGTGCAGGTGCCGTCGGATGCGCTTGCGTGGATCGACCGGAGCATGGTCTCGCTGCCCGTCGGCGAGACGACCAAGGTCGCCTTCGACGGCATCACGGTCGCGCTGCCGCCGACCGGCGCCGAGCCGACGCCGGACGCCCCGCGGCCCGCGTGGAGCGCGGAGGTCGCCGGCGACGAGCGCGCGAACTGGAGCGAGGCGCAGGTCGAGTCGGCACGCCTCGGGCTTCCCTCGTACCTCGAGCGCCTCGAGTTCGACGGCGTCCGCAAGGCGCGCCCGGACGCGGCGAAGGACCCGAAGTGGACCCTCGAGTTCGAGACCAAGTCGGCCTCGGTCTCCGTGCGCGGGCACGAGGAGTCCGACGGGGTGTGGTTCACGATGTCCGCGCTCCCGCGGCCCGGGTTCGCGGCACCGCCGGCACCGAAGTACGACGGCGATCCCCACGTGCCCGACTGGGCGAAGCTCGATGCCGCGTGGCAAGGCTGGGAGTTCAAGCTCCCGCAGTGGAAGGCGGACACCCTCCGCCGCATGCGCGCGAAGCCCGAGACCGCCGCCGAGGCGGGGGCTGACGCCGATGCACCGCCCGGCTGACACCGGTCCCGTTCCGTTCCCGCAGCCTCGGAATCGCCCGAAATCCGCGGAATTCGCCCCAATGTGGGGTGATCCCGGCGATCCGGCTTGACCCGGACCCCGGGATTCCCGATGGTCTCTCCGAGACCAGCAGGGCATGCGCCGACAACGTGCGTTGCGGACCGGATGCCCTGCGGGAGGGACCGGAATGCCTTCGCCTTCGCGCACAACCCTTCGATCGATGCTCCTCGGCGGGGCGGTCGTGGCGCTGGCGGTTGGATTCGGCACCTTCGCGCTCCTCGACCTCCGGCTCGGTTCGTCGCAGGGCGCCGACGCGAGCGCGGAGCGACAGGTCGTCGAGCACGATGCGCCCGAGACGCTCCTCGCGCTGCGCGACGCCGCGCGCGACGCACGCGACGAGGTCGAGATCGCGGTCGCACCCGCGCTCGACGGCACCGCCGAGCTCGCCGCATCGCCACGGGTCGCGGAGGCAATCGCCCGCGGCGACGCCGCGGCGCTGCGCACCATCGCAAATGATCGGGTCATCGCGGAGAGCGCCGTCGACGCGATCGCCTTCGTCGACGCCGAAGGACGACTGGTCGCCGTCAGCACGGTGGACCGCGAGGGCATGCCGTTCCCCGAGGAGCGAGTGGCACAGCTGATGTCCCGGGACATCTCGGGCCGTCCGGTCGTGCGGGAGTGCCTGCGCTCCGGCAGCACCCGTCCCGTGCTCGAGTTCCAGACCAACTGCGACTTCACGCGGATCCTGTGGGACTCCGCGGGACTCTCGGTCGCATGCAGCGCACCGGTCCAGGACCGCGAGAGCGGCAGGACGATCGGCGCCGTGACCACCCGAATCCGGTTCGACCGCATCCAACGGGTCCTCGACGCGCGCAAGCGTCCGGGGCTCGAGCTCGTCGTGATCGGCCGCGACGGACAGGTCTTCGACGAGCGCGCGAGCCGCGGAGAGAGCTCGCCGAGCGCGGCA
>JAIYBS010000064.1 GCA_027488415.1 Planctomycetaceae bacterium
CGGGAAGCTCGTGCTGCACGTGATCCGCGACCCCGCGATGATCAAGTACCTCGACAACGATGACAGCCGCAAGGGGCGCCCGAACGAGAACCTCGCACGCGAGCTGCTCGAGCTTTTCGTCCTCGGCGAGGGCAGCGGCTACACCGAGGCCGACGTCAAGGCCGGCGCCCGCGCGCTGACCGGATACACCTACGAGGACGACGACTTCGTCTTCCGCGAGGCAAACCATGACGCCGGCCCGAAGGAGATCTTCGGCAAGCGCGGCAACTGGACCGGCGACGAGTTCGCGCGGCTCGCGCTCGAGCGACGGGCCTGCAGCGAGTTCCTCTGCGCGAAGCTCTACCGGTTCTTCGTGAACGACACGCCGGACGCCGACCTCCCGCAGGCGCATCGCGACGCGCGCGACGCGTTCGTGCGCGAGCTCGCCGCGGAGCTGCGCGCCGCGCAGTACGAGCTGAAGCCGGTGCTCGCGAAGCTCTTCCGGAGCGCGCACTTCCACGACGCCGCGAACCGCGCCGCGGTGATCAAGAGCCCGGTGCAGGTCGTGGTGCAGACGGTGCGCCAGTTCGGGACGCCGGTGCGGCAGCTCAACGCGCTCGCCGGCGCGTGCGACCTGATGGGCCAGGACCTGTTCCAGCCGCCGAACGTGAAGGGCTGGGACGGCGGCCGCGCGTGGATCAACACGAGCACCATGTTCGTGCGGCAGAACGTCGCGGTCTACCTGCTGACCGGCAAGCGGCCGGACATGTACGACTGGGAGCTCGACGAGACGCGGTTCGACGCGACCCCGCTGATCAGCGTCTCGGGCGGCGGCGCGCCGAACGCGCAGGCGATCGCCGACCGACTGCTCGCGATCTCGCTCGCCGCGCCGCCGCATCCCGAGCGCCGGAGGGTGCTCGTCGAATTCCTCGCAAAGCAGCTCGAATCGAAGTCCACGCCGCAGGCCGCGACGGTCGCTGCGCTCGAACTCATCACCGCGCTCCCGGAGTACCAGCTCTCATGATCGACCCGAATGCCTACAGCCGCCGCGTCTTCGTCCGCCAGGGCCTACTGCTCGCGTCGTTCGCGACCACGCTCCCCCACTTCCTCGGCGAGAGCGCGATGGGGATGCTCGGCAGCGACTCGCTCGCGCCCGGGTCGCGTCCCGGCGTGAACGAGGACCGCATCCTCGTCGTCGTGCAGCTCTCGGGCGGCAACGACGGGTTGAACACGGTGATCCCGTACGGCGACGCGGAGTACCACGGCGCGCGGCCCGGGATCGGACTCGGCGAGCCGGGCAAGGCGCGCAACGGCGGCGCGGCGCTCGAGCTCGACAAGGCGCGCGGCGTCGGGCTGCACCCGAACCTGACCGGGCTGATGGAGCTGCACGACGCGGGCAGGCTCTGCGTCGTCGCGGGCGTCGGCTACCCGAACCCGAACCGCAGCCACTTCGCGAGCATGGACATCTGGCAGTCCGGCCGGCCCGAGGGCAAGGGAACGGGCTGGCTCGGCCGCTACGTCGACGCCGCGTGCAACGGCAACCCGGCGGCGGACATGGCGGTCGCCATCGGCCGCACGGCGCCGCTCGCGATGCTCGGGACGAAGAGCTCGCCGATCGCGTTCGAGAACGCCGACCTCTTCCGATGGCTCGGGTCCGACAAGGACGGCCGGATGGACCGCGAGTACAAGGAGCTCGTGCGCGCGGGCAGCCTGCCGGGCGTGCAGCCCGGATCGCAGGAGAGCTTCCTCATGCGCACCGCGCTCGACGCGCAGGTGACGAGCGACCGGATCCGTGCGGCGGTCGCGAAGCAGGCACTCGTGCAGTACCCGGGGAGCCAGCTCGCGAAGCAGCTGCGCACCGTGGCGGCGATGATCCGCGACGGCCTGCGCACGCGCGTCTACTACGTGAGCATGGGCGGGTTCGACACGCACTCGAACCAGCCGGGGAGCCACGGCAACCTGATGCGGCAGCTCGGCGACGCGCTGCTCGCGTTCCAGAACGACCTCAAGGCGCAAGGCAACGACGGCCGCGTGATGACGATGTGCTTCAGCGAGTTCGGCCGGCGCATGCGGCAGAACGCGAGCAACGGCACCGACCACGGGACCGCGGGGCCGATGTTCCTGATCGGCCCGGGCGTCGTTCCCGGCCTGCAGGGCACGTACCCGAGCCTCACGGACCTCGACGGCGGCGACCTCAAGTACACGACCGACTTCCGCGGCGTCTACCAGCAGGTGCTTCGCGGCTGGATGGGCGCGGACACGAAGGCCGTGCTCGGCGGGGAGTGGGAGGCGCCGGGGTTGGTGCGCGCGTGAAACCGGGAGCCCGGCTCCACTTTCGCGATCACCAGTGCGCGCCGCCGGGCTGCTCGACGATCGAGTAGAAGCCATCGCCCTCGCGGCGCAGCTTGCCGAGCTTCGCGAGCGCTTCCCAGACGGCGATCGGGTGGTCGCGCGGCGGAACCATGCTCTGGATGCGATGCTGGCCGGTGCCGCTCGTCGGGCCGTGCCCGAGCTTGCTGTCGGCGTCGAGCTGGCTGAGCTTCAGGCGCTTGCGGAACATTCGTAGGGCGTCCTGGAGGAGGGCTTCGTCGAACTGAGGGGATGCGGGGCCGGAGGCAGTGCCGCTCGACTCGCCCGCGAGTGTGCCTGCGGCGGGATCGACCTCCGCGACCGGCTCGCCCTTCGCGCGCGCGATTGCGCGGCGAAGCTCGTCCAGGTCACGCGCGCCGACGATCCGCATGAGCGCCTGCGGATCGACCTTCGCCTTCAGGAGCAGCTTGTGCATCGCGCCCCAGTGCGGGCCCGCGGACGCGGGGTCCGCGGCCTCGAGGCGCACGAGGGCGGCGTAGATCTCATTCACGAGCGCAGGCTGCAGGGGAGCGGGCATGCACGGAACATAGCGGCATGCGGGCGGGCGGGGACTGACGCAGCGGAAAATGATGCCGCGCGGGAAATGATGCCGCGCGTTTGCCGGGCATACGCCCGGCATCATTTTCCGGTCACACCGTCACGCGGATCGGCTTCCCGGCGCGGTATGCCTCCGTGCCCGCGAGCACGAGCTCCGTCAGGCGCCCGCCATACGCGAAGTTGCAGAGCGGCGCGTCGGGCTTGCCTTCGCGGATCGCCTGCAGCCACTCGGCGTGGTGGCCGCGGCTCGGTGGCAGGAGCGGCACGCCGGCGGCGGGGCTTCCGGGCATCGGCGTGAGGGTCGGCCGCGGCACGGGCTTGCCGTCGGCACCCGGCGCGGGGCCGAGCGCCTCCTCCGCGGTGCGGCCATACCACTCGGCGGCGCGGGCGGGCGGCCAGACGAGCATCTCGTCGTAGTTGGCGAAGATGGCGCCCTGCGTTCCCTGGAAACAGACGCTGAAGCGGCCGTGGTAGTCCTGACGATCCTTCGCGCCGATCTCCTGCACGAACGGCGAGATCCGCCCGCCGTCGAACCAGCGCAGGACGAGCGGGTCGTTCCCCTCGCCCGCGGCGCCCGGGATCGCCCACGAGACCTCGAGCCACTCGGGCGTGCCGACCGCGTCCGCCGGCGGGCCATCGGCCTGCACGTGCATCTCGCGCGGCGCGCCGGATCCGGGCATGTCCGCGCACGGCGCGAGGCCGAGTGCCCAGACGGGAAGGTCGAGGATGTGGCAGCCCATGTCTCCGAGGGTGCCGGTGCCGTAGGCCCAGTAGCGCCGCCAGTTCGCGGGGTGGATCCCCTCGATGTACGGCACGCGCGGCTCGTCGCCGAGCCAGAGGTTCCAGTCGAGCTGCTTCGGCGCGACCGCGCCCGGCGTGAGCCGCCCGCCGCCCCAGCTCTTCTGCTGCCAGCAGTCGACCGCGGTGATGCGGCCGATCGCGCCGCCGCGCACGGCCTCGACCACGCGCCGGTAGTTCGCGGTCGCGTGGATCTGCGTTCCCATCTGCGTCGGGACGCCGGCCTTCGCGGCGAGCTCGCGCAGCTCGACCGCCTGCTCCCGCGTGTGCGTGAGCGGCTTCTCGCAGTAGACGGGGAGCCCAGCGAGCAGCGCGGCCTTCGCGATCGGGAAGTGCGTGTGGTCGGGCGTCGCGATCACCATGCCGTCGATGCCGATCTCTGCGTGCTGCGAGAGGAGCTCCCGGTAGTCGGCGAACGCCTTTGCCTGCGGGAACGCGGCGCGGGCTCGGCCGAGGTAGAGCGAGTCGACGTCGCAGAGCGCCACGATGTGCTCGTTTCGCACTTCCTGCACGTTGTCCCAACCGCGGTTGCCCACGCCGACGCAGGCGAGACGGAGCAGCCCGTCGCCGCCCTCGCGATGCCGGCGCGCCGCGCGCGCGATCACCATGCCGCCCGGACCGCGGTGCGCGCAGCCGGCGAGCACGGGGGACAGGGCGAGGCCGGCGGCGGTCAGGAGGAAGCTGCGACGAGATGTCATGATCGTCACGCTACACGCCTGCGGCGGCTCGC
>JAIYBS010000038.1 GCA_027488415.1 Planctomycetaceae bacterium
GACCGCGGGCACCACCACGTAGCACTGCTCGCCCGCGTCGATCCGCGACCGTACGTACGCGTACACGTCCGCCTCGCGGTCGCGCCCGACGACGCGCGTCGTGACGGGCTGCCGTCCTGCCGGGCGGGATCGGATCACCGAGACGTCGAGGTCGCCGAAGACCGTGAGCGAGAGCGTCCGCGGGATCGGCGTGGCGGTCATCACCAGGACGTGCGGCACCTCGCCGGTCGTCGCAGCGACCTTCGCGCGCATCGCGGCCCGCTGCTCGACGCCGAAGCGATGCTGCTCGTCGATCACCGCGAGGGAGAGGCTCCGGAAGGCGGCGCCCTCGAGGAGCAGCGCGTGCGTTCCCACCGCGATCTGGCACTCGCCGGAGGCGAGGCGCGCGAGCGCTGCCTTGCGCGCGGCCGCCCCCATGCTCCCGGTGAAGAGCTCGACCTTCACCTCGCTTCCCGCGAGGAACCGCCCGATCGACGCGAAGTGCTGCTCGGCGAGGAGCTCGGTGGGCGCGACGATCGCCGCCTGGCCGCCCGCCGCGACCGCGGCCAGCATGCCGTACAGCGCCACCGCGGTCTTTCCGCTGCCCACGTCGCCCTGCAGCAGCCGGTTCATCGGCCGCGACTGCGCGATGTCGCCCGCGATCTCCGCGCACGCGATGTCCTGCTCGGGCGTGAACGCGAACGGGAAGCGCGCGCGGATCCGGCGGTCCACCGACTCGGTCACCGGGATCGGCCTCGCGCGCGCCTCCGCCTGCATGCGGTGCTTCTTCATCATCACGCCGAGCTGGAGGAGGAGGAGCTCTTCGAACGCGAGCCTCCTGCGGGCCTCGCGCTGCTCGTCCATGTCCCTCGGCAGGTGCATGCGCCGGTAGCACTCGTCGAGCGGGGGCAGGGCGCGCGACGCGCGGAACGCCGCGGGCAGCGGGTCCTCGAGCTGCGGCAGCACGGGGTCGAGCGCCGCGCGGACCGCGCGCTCGATCGCCGTGCTCGCGATCTCCTCGCTCGCCGGATAGACCGGTCGCAGCCGCTCCTCGCGCGCCTCCGGCGCGACCGCGCCCTCGGGCTCCCATCGCGGGTTCGCGAGCTCCAGGTAGCGGCCGCGCAGCTTCGCCTGGCCCTGGACCATCCCGCGCGCGCCGGGATGGAGCTTGCCGCGCATCCAGGGCGCGTTGAACCAGACGGCACGCACCGTGCCCGTGCCGTCCTCGAACGTCGCCTCCGTGCGCGGCTTCGGCCGGGGCGCATGCCGCACGGACGCGACCTCCACCCGCAGCGCCGCGAGCGGCGACTCGCCGCGCTCGCAGAGCTCGGTCAGCTCCGCGACAGTTCGCTCGCCGCGGTCCTGCTCGTAGCGCATCGGGAAGTGCCGCAGCAGGTCGCCGAGGGTCGCGATCCCGAGATGGCGGAACGCGGGCGCGGTCCGCGGCCCGATGCCCGGCAGCGCGTCGATCGGGGTCGATGGCCGAAGTTCCGCGTGCTGCATGGGCGCCCTGCGCGGCCGTATCGTAACGGTCGTGTCGCGAAGACCCTTCGACCCAAGCCTGGCGCGCGGCGGACTCTTCGAGGGCCCCCGCGGCGGCGAGCCGGAACCGATCTCGGTCACCGAGGCGAGCGCGATCCTGCGCCGCGCGATCGAGGGGACTGGCGAGCACCGGATCGTCGGCGAGGTCTCGAACTTCACGCAGCGGCAGCACTGGTACTTCACCGTCAAGGACGAGGAGAGCCAGCTCGACTGCGTCATGTGGGCGAGCGCCAACGGCCGGTCGCAGGTGACCCCCGCCAACGGCATGGAGGTCGTGCTCACCGGCCGGCCGACGCACTACGGGCCGCGCGGGAAGACGCAGCTGGTCGTCACCCGCATCGAGCGGCGCGGTGCCGGGTCGCTGCAGCAGCGCTTCGAGGAGCTGTGCCGCGTGCTCCGCGAGCAGGGGTACTTCGACGAGGCGCGCAAGCAGCCGCTGCCCGCGTACCCGCGCGCGATCGCCGTCGTCACGAGCGCCACCGGCGCGGCCCTGCAGGACGTCCTGCGTACCGCGCGGATCCGCGCGCCGTTCGTGCGGATCCTCGTCATCGACGTCCCCGTCCAGGGCGATCTCGCCGCGCCGGCAGTCGCGCGCGCGATCGACGCGATCGATCGCCGCGCCGACGAACTCTCGATCGACGCCATCGTCGTCACCCGCGGCGGCGGCAGCCTCGAGGACCTGTGGGCGTTCAACGAGCGCGCCGTGGCGGACGCGGTGTTCCGCGCGCGCACGCCCGTCGTCGCCGCGATCGGCCACGAGTCCGACACCACCGTGATCGAGCTCGTCGCCGACCGGCGCGCCTCGACCCCGACGGCGGCGATCATGGCGCTGCTGCCGGACCGCGAGGGCATGGTCCAGCAGGTCGACCACCTGCACGACCGGCTCGAGTTCCTCCTCCGCCGGCGCGTCCATGAGTCGCGCCGCGAGCTCGAGGCGCTCGCCAGGCACCCGATGTTCCGCTCGCCGGCGTCGATGGTCGCGCCGCATCGGCTTGCGGTCGATCGCGCCGCCGAGCGCATGCGTGCGGCCGTACGCGCGCGGGTCGCGGCAGCGAGGCATCGCCTGTCCGAGGCGCGGTCGCGCTTCGAGCCGCTCCGACCGGCAATCCGTCAGGCGGCCGCGCGCGAGCGGCTTCGTTCGCTCGATGCCAGGCTTCGAGCGGCGATCCGGCGGTCGGTCCTCGACCTCCGCGGCCAGGTCGCGTCCGCCGACCGGCAGCTCCGGCTGCTCGGCCCGGAGGAGACGCTCGGCCGCGGATGGTCGCTCACCTTCGACGAGCGCGGCGCGCTCGTGCGGCGCACTGCCGACGCGCGGCCGGGATCGGTCCTCGTGTCGAAGTTTGCCGACGGCACCGTTCGCTCGCGCGTCGAGGGCAAGTCCGCGCCCGAGGCCAAGGCGGTGCATGATGGCACGGCTGCCTCCGAACCCGAGTCCGGTCCCGACTCGCTGTTCGGTCCGGCCGGCGGGTAGATTTCCGGCGAGCACCCATGAGCAAGCAGCCACGCAAGCCCTCGAAGCCCGCCGCCGACCCCGCCCTCGACGCGGAGATCGCGGCGATGAGCTACGAGGAGGCGATCGAGGAGCTCGAGGCGATCATCGGCCGCATGGAGAAGGGCGAGACCGCCCTCGAGGACAGCCTCCGCGAGTACGCGCGCGGTGACGCGCTGGTACGGCGCTGCCGGCAGGTGCTCGACCAGGCCGAGCAGCGCATCGAGCAGATCTCCGGCCAGCAGCTC
>JAIYBS010000196.1 GCA_027488415.1 Planctomycetaceae bacterium
CGCCCGAGCCCGATCCTGGCCGTCGCCCAGCTTGCGTGAGCACCGGCAGCGGCGGCGCCGCCGGTCGTGCGGCCCGCGGCGGACGAGGTCATCTACCAGATCATGCCGATCGCCTGGCGCGACTCGAACCTCGACGTGACGGGGGCGGTCCAGACGCGGTTCGGCGACTTCGGCGGGCTGGCGGCGCCGGAGAGCCTCGACTACCTGCAGTACCTCGGCGTGACGATGGTCTACCTGCAGCCGATCTTCCCGTCGGCGGCGTACCACGGCTACCAGCACGGCCCGGCGGACGCGCTCAACCCGCGCTTCGGCACCGAGGCACAGTTCCTCGCGTTCGTCAATGCCGCGCACGCACGCGGCATCAAGGTGATCCTGGACTACGTCGCCTACGGCATCAGCCACACGTCGCCGTACTACGCGTCCGCGTACGGGAACCCGTCGAGCCAGTACGACCCGTGGCTCGCGTTCACGAACGGCGCGAACACCTCCTACGTCGGCTCGCTCTACAGCACGTGGAACGGCGCATCCGTCGGCTTCATCCACTGGAACCTCGACCACGCGCCGGCGGCCTCGCTGGTCACGCAGTGGGCAATCAAGTGGCTCGACCCCAACGGCGACGGCGACACGTCCGACGGCGTCGACGGGTTCCGCATCGACCACGCGTGGGCCTCGGGCGGCGAGGGCTGGGGCGCGAACATCGGCTTCTGGGAACGCTGGTGCACGGCGCTGCGGCAGGTCCGGCCCGACGTCTTCCTCTTCTGCGAGCCGTCCGACTGGGGCAACTACGGCAACGACCTCCTGACGCCGGACTCGTTCAACGCGGTCATCACCAAGCCGTGGGAGTTCGCCGCACGCGGCGCGGTGTCGAGCCGCGACGCATCGGGGCTCTACTCGGCCACCGCCAACCTGGTCGCCGCCGTCCCCGACGGGAAGTACGCCGTCGCCCAGACCAACGACCACGACTCCAACCGGCTCGCCTCCGACTACGGCGGGAGCAACGCGCGACAGAAGGTGGCCGCCGCGGTGCTCCTGACGCAGCCGTTTCCGCCGAACATCTACTTCGGCGACGAGATCGCGATGCGCGGCGCGAAGGCGAACGTCGGGAGCGACGCGAACGACATCCCGATGCGCGAGCCGTTCAAGTGGAAGGCCGTCGCCGGCGCGCCGATGACCAACTACGCGGCCATCGCCACCGGCACGCTGCCGCCCGCGTATTCGGCGAACAACGACGGCCGCAGCGTCGAGGAGCAGCGAGGCGTGGCCGGGTCGGTGCTCGAGACCTACCGGTCGCTCATCGCCGTCCGCAAGGCGTCGCCCGCGCTGCGCCGCGGCGCGTACCTGCCGGTGACGTGCACGAACGGCGCGGTGTTCGCGTTCGTCCGGCACGACCCCACCGAGACCGTGCTGGTGGCGATCAACCTCGACTCCGCGACGGCGAACGCCTCGCTCGACCTCGCGGCGTTCGGCGTGCCGGCGGGCGGGGGCGTGCCCGTCAGCCTCGAGACCGGCGCGTCCGCGCCCGCGATCACGCCCGCAAACAAGGGCGCGTACCCCGTCTCGCTCCCGGCGCGCGGATGGCTGATCGCGCGCGCGCCGATCGCGCCGCCCGCGAACACGTCCACGTCGGACGTCGACGGGCGCAACCTGCCCGCCGACGCCGGCATCGCCGCACTGCGCGCGACGCAGGCCTGCCTGAGCTCCTTCGGCGACAACGCGGGCGAGCTGAACCAGCTGTTCGTGCGCCCGGACTCGGGCGCGCTGCGGGTGTCGATCACCGGGAACCTCCCCGCCGACGGCACGTCGCTCGACCTCTTCGTCGACATCGATCCCGCCGGCGCCAGCGGCCAGACTCGGCTCGTCACGGCGCACCTGCCGTCGCCGCCCGGCGGCCTGGCGCCGCTCGACGGCATGCGCTTCGACGCGGGCTTCCGGCCGGACGCCCTCTACTACGTCAACACCGTCGGCGGCAACGTCTACGTCGACCGCGTGGCGTTCACCGCCGAGGGCGCGGCCGCCACGAAGGAGTACCGCGGCAACGCGATCCTCAACTCGGGGCGCGGCACGCTCGCCGGCGGCACCAATCCCGCAGGCATCGAGGTCGCCTTCGACAACACGAACGCCGCAGGCATCAGCGCAAGCTCGGTGGCCTCGGCCGCGACGGCGACCAAGGGCCTCGAGTTCCGGATCCCCTTCGCGGACCTCGGGCTTCCCTCCGACTTCGTCGGCGAGATCGCCGTGGCGGCGTTCATCCAGCGCTCGAGCGGACAGGTGTCGAACCAGTGGCTGCCGCCGCTCGCTGCCGGCAGCGCGGACCTCGGCACGGGGCCCGACCTCGTCGCGGTGCCGGGCCTGCAGCACGTCATCGTGCCGATCGGCCCCGACGCCGACCTCGACGGCGACGGCCGGGTGACGGGCAGCGACCTCGGTGCCCTGCTCGGCGCGTGGGGAACCACCGCCGGCGGACCACGCGCGGGCGACCTCAACCGGGACGGGCGCGTCGACGGCGCCGACCTCGGGCTGCTGCTCGCGAGCTGGGGATGATCGCCCCGCCCGCGGCAGACGCCGCGAGCTCGATCAGCCGCACGGCCCCCAGGCCGACAGGATCGTCGCGATGTCGGCACCGTTCGTGATGCCGTCGCCGTTGTAGTCGTACGGCGACGGCGCGCCCCAGGACCCGAGCAGCAGTCCAAGGTCGGCGGCATCCACGTCACCGTCCGCATCGGCGTCACCCGGGCACGGATCCGTGCCCGCGGGCAGCGTCCCGCGCGCAGCCAGGCTCGTGGGAAGCAGACCGGGCACCGGGGTCGTCACGATGCAGCCGACCGTCACCGAACCGCCGGGCGGAATCGCCATGTTGTAGGGAAGCGCGGTCACGGTGTAGTGGTTGCCCGACTGCTCGATCGCGCCGTCCCATGCGTTGGTCACCTGCGCGCCCCAGTCGAAGTCGAGCTTCCAGTCGCGAAGCGTGTACGCGGAGGTGTTCGTCACCGTGACCGCCCCCTGCCCGCCGCCCACCCACTGCCCCGAGTACGCAAACTGCACGCCGAGCGGGATCTGCACGGCATCACCGTTGTCGCCGCCGCCCTCGCCGTAGTCGACCCCGCCGAAGTCGAGGTCGCTCGTCGAGAAGAAGACCTCGGCCGCCGGATCCTGCCGCTGCCAGATCACGAACAGCACGTGGCGACCGATCCGGTCCGGAATCTGCAGCGTCATGTAGTAGGAGAGGCCCGCGCCGCCGGAGCCGCAGTGGCAGTCGCCGCTGTCGCGCCCGCACGAACCGCGGAGCTCCGCCGTCTCGCCGCCCTCGATCGCAACAAGGTCCGACCACTTCAGCGGCTGCCTCGGGTCGTACCCGTCGCGCGTGATGAAGGCGCGAAAGTAGCTCGGGTCGTGCGCCGTGGCCGCCGCGAACCGGCACACCCGGGCGCCGGCAACCATCGGCGTCGCGTACCAGTCGGTGCGCGCCAGGTTGAGCCCCGCGTACTTCTCGCGCCCCGCGCCGGCGAGCTCGCCGTCCGGGATCACCGAGGCGTAGTCGAACCCGGGGATGTTCCGCGAGACCTCGTGCCAGTCGTAGAAGGCCTGCGTGCCGGAGACCGCGATCGCGGCTCGGGCGGCGTCGCCCTGCGGGGTCTGCGGGTTGTCCAGGAAGATCTTGTAGCTGCGGCTCGGCGGGTCAGCCATCGAGCCATGGCCGAGGGCAGCCGGCGCTGCGACGAGCGAGGCGACGAGCGCGGCAGCCGCGCCTGCGAGGATGTGCTTCACGAAGGACCTCCGTTCGATCCGGACCGTCCACACACGAAAGACAGTACGCGCGCGATCGGGCGTTCGTCAGCGGGATCCCGCGCGGTATTCCCGGGAATCCGCGGCGTCCGCGGGATCTCGGACGCACGCGCCGCCCGGCGGTACCTTTCCACGGCGCCATGAACACCGAACTCCTCAGCCCCGTCCCCTCCGCGCAGTTCCTCGCCTCGGCCATGCTGGCCGTCCTGTTCCTGCAGTCGGGGCTCGACAAGGTGATGGATTTCGGCGGCAATCTCGCGTGGCTCCAGGGGCACTTCTCCAAGACCCCGCTGCGCGGCCAGGTGAAGGCGATGCTGCTGACGATCACCGTCGGCGAGGTGCTCGCCGGCGCGCTCGCCGCGATCGGCGCCGTGCAGCTGGCGACCTCGGGCGGCACCGACTTCGCCCGCTACGGCGCTCAGGCATCCGCAGCGTGCATCGTGCTCCTCTTCGCGGGTCAGCGCATCGCGAAGGACTACGCGGGTGCCGCGACGCTCGTCCCCTACTTCGGGCTCGCGGCCGGCACGATCCTGCTCACCACGCTCTGAGCCGCGGCTGACCGCGGAGACGAACCCATGGCACGCACTCCCGTCGCGCTCACCATCGCCGGCTCCGACCCCTCCGGGGGCGCGGGGCTGCAAGCCGACCTCAAGGCATTCCACCGCCACGGCGCGTACGGCGAGGCCGTGGTCACGCTCCTCACGGTGCAGAACACGCGCACGGTCGCCGACGTGCGCGTGCTCGAGCCGCAGTTTGTCCTCGCGCAGCTCGACGCGGTGCTTGCCGACATCCCGCCGCACGCCGCGAAGACCGGCGCGCTCGGCAGCGCGGCGATGATCGAGGCGATCGCCGAACGTGCCGCGTCGTTCGCCTTCCCGCTGGTGGTCGACCCCGTGATGATCAGCAAGCACGGCGCGCCGCTCCTCGCCGACGACGCCGTGGACGCGCTGGTGCGGCGCCTGCTCCCGCGCGCAGCGGTGGTGACGCCGAACCTCGCCGAGGCATCGCGCATGACGGGCCTCGACGTGCACGACGCCGCGGGCATGGAGCGCGCCGCGCGCGCGATCGCGGCGATGGGCCCGCGGCACGTCCTCGTGAAGGGCGGGCACCTCGAGGGCGAGGCGCTCGACGTCCTGCTCTCGGACGGCGCGGTTCACCGCTTCGTCGCGCCACGCATCGACACCGTCCACACCCACGGCACCGGCTGCGTGCTCTCGGCATCGATCACCGCGCGTCTCGCGCGCGGCGAG
>JAIYBS010000035.1 GCA_027488415.1 Planctomycetaceae bacterium
GACCTGGTGAAGGCGGGCATCATCGACCCGGCGCTCGTCTCCAAGACGGCGCTCACCAACGCCGCGAGCGTCGCGGGCCTGATGCTCACCACCGACGTGCTGGTGACCGAGCTGAAGGACGAGGCCGAGCCGGCGGCCGGCGCCACGGCCTGATCGTGTGATCCGAATCCCGAGGCCGGTGCGGTCGGCATGCGCCGCGCCGCACCGGCCTCGGGTGCTTCCGGCGAGCGGCGCCGGCGAGGACGGGACGAACCGCGATGAGCACGCAGCTCGACTACTACGAGGTCCTCGGCATCGCGCGCGACGCGTCGGGCGACGAGGTCAAGCGCGCGTACCGGCGCCTCGCCATCAAGTGGCACCCGGACCAGAACCAGGGCAACGCGGACGCCGAGGCGAAGTTCAAGGAGTGCGCCGAGGCCTACGAGGTGCTCAGCGACCCCGAGAAGCGCGCCGTCTACGACCGGCACGGGCACGCGGGGCTGCGCGGTCGCGCAGGCCACGACTTCAACTCGATGCACGTCGAGGACATCTTCTCGATGTTCAACGACATCTTCGGCGGCCAGCAGGGCGGCGGCGGGCGCAGGCAGCGCGGCCCCGCGCGCGGCTACGACCTCGAGACCGAGGTCGAGATCACGCTCGAGGAGGTGCTCAAGGGCTGCGACCGCGAGATCCCGTTCAAGCGCCTCGAGGTGTGCGGCGTCTGCAAGGGAAGCGGCGCGAAGCCCGGAACCAAGCCGACGGAGTGCTCCACCTGCGGCGGCCAGGGTCAGGTCGCGCAGCAGGGTCTCGGCGGGCTCTTCCGCATGGTGACCACCTGCCCCACCTGCCAGGGCCGGCGCACCATCGTCAAGGACAAGTGCTCGGAGTGCTCGGGCGCGGGCCGCACCAGCGTCCAGCGGAAGCTCAGCGTCAAGATCCCGCGCGGCATCTCCGACGGGCAGGTGGTCCGCGTCGCCGGCGAGGGCGAGCCCCCGCCGCCGCAGGCGAGCCCCGACGGGACCGGCATCCGCGGCGACCTGCACATCGTGGTGCGCGTCGCCGAGGACGAGCGATTCGAGCGACAGGGACCGGACCTGATCACGACGCTCGAGGTCAGCTTCGCCGAAGCCGCGCTCGGCGGCGCCGTGGTGGTGCCGACGCTCGAGGGCGAGAGCGAGACCGAGCTCGACGCGGGCACGCAGCACGGCGAGCTGTTCCGGCTCGACGGCAAGGGCGTTCCCGACCTGCGCACCGGCGAGCGCGGCGACCTGGTGGTCGTCGTGCACGTCCTGGTGCCGCGCAAGCTGAGCGCGAAGCAGCGCGAGCTGATCACCGCGCTCCGCGAGGCCGAGCGGCCCGCGAAGGAGAAGGCGAAGCCGGGCGCCAAGGACGGCGGCAAGGAGCCCCCGGTGCAGGAGAAGAAGGACGGATCCGCGAAGAAGCGCGGCGGGTTCTGGGGGAAGATGAAGGACTCGCTCGGGTCGTGACGCGCGCGCGACCCGCGCGCGCACGCCACCGCAATCGCAAGGCAAGGCAAGGAACACCATGACCGACAAGCAGCCCCACCAGCGCCCCCACGGGCACCACCACGAGCACCCGGCCTCCGAGGCGGACGCGCGGGCCCACCGCCGCGCCGAGAGCGAGGCGGAGCCGTTCGTCGACGAGTGCGCGCCCGAGCGCGAGGAGCTCCGCGCGGCGATCCAGTCGCTCGAGGTCGAGGTCGCCAGGGCCAAGGAGGACACCCTCCGCGCCATCGCCGACTTCCAGAACCTGCAGCGGCGCACCATGGAGCAGGAGCCGCGCCTGCGCATGAACGCCGCGGGCGGCGTGGTGCGGCAGGTGATCCCGGTGCTCGACAACTTCGACCTCGCGCTCGCGCAGGATCCCTCGCGCATGACCGTCGAGGGCGCCATCGAGGGCCTGCGCATGGTGCGCACCGAGCTGATCCGCGCGCTCGAGCGCTCGGGCGTCGAGCTCATCCAGCCGAAGGCGGGCGACGCGTTCGACCCGCACCAGGCGGAGGCGATCATGCAGCAGCCCGTGGCCGGCATCGCGAGCGGGCACGTGAGCATGACGCTGCAGCCGGGCTACCGGCTCGGCGAGACCGTGCTGCGCGCGGCGAAGGTCGCGGTCGCCCCCTGAGCACCCGGAGCGCACGCCGACATGCCCACCTACGAGTACGAGTGCACCAAGTGCGGCAAGCAGTGGGAGCTGTTCCAGTCGATCAAGGCCGAGCCCGAGCGCACCTGCCCCAAGTGCGGACGAGCGACGGCGCGGCGCAAGATCGGCATGGGCGCGGCGATCCTGAGCGGCGGGCGCGGCGGCGGTGACGATGCCGGCGGCTCGAGGGACGCGGGGGCGTCGAAGGACTCGGGGACGACGAAGGGTGCGGGCGACGCCAAGGCCGACGCGGGGAAGCCCGCGGCACCGGCGGCGAAGGACGCGGCGGCGGGCCCGGCCGCGACCGGCGCGTCGGCGAAGCCGTCCGACGACGGCAAGCTGAACTCCACGCACCCGGCGCGCGACGGCCGCGGCGCGGGAAACCTCCGCGACGCGATCGCGCGCCAGCGCGCGGCGGCCGCGAAGAAGTCCGGCAATTCCGGCGCGAAGAAGCCGGCGAAGGCGCCGCGTCGCGGTTCGAGGTGAGCGCGGCAAGTACCCTGCCCCGGTGCCCCTCCGCTTCATCCAGCGCATCGAAGACCACCTCGCCTACGACAACTACCGCCCGACCGACATCGACGAGGTCCGGCGGCAGATGCGCGTGCCGGCGGACGATGCCGAGGCGTTCGAGCAGGCGGTCGAGATGCTCGTGGCCGAGGGGCGGGTCGAGGTCGGCGGCGACGGCAAGCTTCGGCTCCCGAAGTACCAGGACGAGATCGAGGGCCGTCTGAAGCTGAACGCGCGCGGCTTCGGGTTCCTCGTGCCGGACCACCCGACGCGCGAGGGTGACCTCTTCATCCCGGCCGGGCAGACGAAGGATGCGCTGAACGGGGACCGCGTGCGCGTCAAGGTCATGCGCAAGGGCGGCGGCAAGTTCGGCGCCCCCGGCAAGGGCGCGCAGGACGGACCCACCGGCCGAGTGGTCGAGGTCGTCGAGCGCGGCCAGCAGCGCTTCGCCGGGACACTCACGAAGGACGGCCGCGAGTGGCTGGTCGTGCCGGACGGCAAGTCGCTGCGCGACCCGGTGGTCGTCCGCGACGTGACGGCCAAGGGCGCGAAGGCCGGCGACAAGGTCGTCTTCGAGATCATCCGCTTCCCCACCGACCTCGACTTCGCCGAGGGCGTGATCACCGAGGTGCTCGGCGAGGCGGGCAGGCCCGACGTCGAGACGCGCGCGGTGATCGACGTCTTCCAGCTGAAGACGGGCTTCACGGAGGAGGCGCTCGACGAGGCGCGTGAGGCGACGCGGCGCTTCGAGCGCGAGTCGCAGGGGCCCTGGGAGGACCGCGAGGACCTCACCGGGCAGCTGATCTTCACCATCGACCCGCCCGACGCGCGGGACTTCGACGACGCGATCAGCATCCGCCACGACGCCGACCGCGGCGAGTGGGAGCTCGGCGTGCACATCGCCGACGTCGCGCACTGGGTGAAGCCCGGCAGCGCGCTCGACGAGGGCGCGCGCGAGCGCGGCAACAGCGTCTACCTGCCCCGGCTCGTGATCCCGATGCTGCCCGAGAGCCTGTCGAACGGCATCTGCAGCCTGCAGGAGGGCGTGAACCGCTTCTGCAAGAGCGTGTTCATCACCTTCGACTCGCACGGCCGCCCCGTGGCGCACCGGCTGTCGAACACCGTGATCAGGAGCCGCAAGCGCTTCACCTACATCGAGGCGCAGGGCGTCATCGAGGGCGACCTCGGCCGCGCGCGCGAGCACTCGAAGACCGACACCGCGTACGACCAGGAGCTCGTCGACGCGCTGCGGCTGAGCAACCGGCTCGCGACCGTGCTGCGTGAGCGCCGCCGCGCGGACGGGATGATCAGCCTCAACCTGCCGGACGTGGACCTCGTGTTCGACGAGGCCGGGCACGTGACCGGCGTCGAGCGCGAGGACACGAGCTTCACGCACACGCTGATCGAGATGTTCATGGTCGAGGCGAACGAGGCGCTCGCGCGCACCTTCAGCGACCTGAACATCGCGCTGCTGCGGCGCATCCACCCGGAGCCGGCGTTCGGCGACCTCGAGGAGCTCCGCACCTTCGCGCGCATCGCCAAGTACCGGCTGCCCGAGGAGCCCACGCGCCGCGACCTGCAGGCGCTGCTGCAGGCGACGGCGGAGGGCGAGAGCGCGCGGGCGATCCACTTCGCGGTGCTGCGGACGCTGAGCAAGGCGAGCTACTCGCCGGCGCTGGTCGGTCACTACGCGCTCGCGAGCGAGCACTACGCGCACTTCACGAGCCCGATCCGTCGGTACCCCGACCTCACCGTGCACCGCGCGCTGGCCGCGTTCCTCGACGCGACCGAGAACGGGACGGCGACCGGCGGCAAGAAGCGGCGCGACCTGACGCACCGGCTCGAGGCCGACGACCGCGTGATGGACGAGAGCACGCTCGTCAAGGTCGGCATGCACTGCAGCGAGACCGAGCGCAACGCCGAGGACGCCGAGCGCGACCTGCGCAGCTTCCTCGTGCTCCAGTACCTGAAGGAGCACCGGCTGTCGGACACGTTCGACGCGCTGGTGACCGGCCTCAGCGGCACGACGCTCGTGTTCCTGAGCCTCGAGGAGTTCCTCGCCGATGGTGCGGCGCGCGTGAGCGAGCTCCCCGCCGGCGCGCAGCGGGCGGACCGCTGGATCCTGAACGAGCTGACCGGGCGGCTGATCGCCCCGCGCAGCGGCATGTCGATCGGTCTCGGCGACCGCGTGCAGGTGACGATCGCGATGATCGACCTCGCCGCCCGCAAGATGGACCTGACCGTCACCAAGCTGGCGCCGCGCAAGGACCTCGACAACCTGAACCCGAAGGACCTCACGAACGTGCGCCAGGCGAAGGCCGGCGCCGCGCCCCGCGAGGGCGGCGGATTCGGCGTCGGCAAGGGCGAGCGCGGCCGCAAGGGCCGCGACCGCTCGAAGTACAAGCAGGGCCGCCGCGGCAAGCGCAGCTGGTAAATCCGTACCCGCGTAAGTATGCACCCATTCGTTCTCCAGAGAACGAATGGGTGCATACTTACGCGGGTACGGATTTCCTACGATCCGCGCATGCTCGCACTGGCATCCGCCCTCCTCTGCCTCGCGCTCCAGACGCCTTCTGCCGGCACGCAGTGCCCGGTCATGCCCCGGGATCCGGGCACCGTCCCCGCGGAGGCCGAGCCCGACTTCACGCGCGCCCTCGAGCGCGCGGGTGACAACGGCGGCGAGCTGAAGAAGGCGCTCGAGTCGATCGAGCCCGAGTACCGCGGCGACATGCAGTGGCTCATCGCCACGATGCCGGAGATCGACCTGAAGGCGCTGAAGGCGGACTTCCTCGTCCGCAACGTCCGCCTCGCCGAGCGCGCGCGCCGCGAGGCGCCGTGGGGCAAGGACATCCCCGAGTCGATCTTCCGCCAGTACGTGCTCCCGTACGCGAACGTCAACGAGCGCCGCGACGACTGGCGCCAGGACTTCTTCGACCGCTTCGCGAAGGAGGCCTGGAAGCACAAGGACCCGATCGACGCCGTCCGGTGGATCAACGACAAGCTCCCGGACATGCTGAACGTCCACTTCCACGCCACCAAGCGGAAGAAGCCCGACCAGTCGCCCTACGAGAGCATGGAGCTCAACTACGCGAGCTGCACGGGACTCAGCATCCTGGTGATCGACGCCTGCCGAGCCTGCGGGATCCCGGCGCGCATGGTCGGCTGCCCGGCCTGGAAGAAGGTGCAGGGCAACCACAACTGGGTCGAGGTGTGGTGGGACCGCTGGTACAACGTCGGCGACTCGGGGAGCGACCCGCGAGGCGTCGACTGGGTCGAGGAACGCTGCCGGACCGAGACCGACGCCGACGACTGGGTGCACGCCGTGTACGCCGCGGTCTGGCGCCCGACGAACATCAAGTACCCGCTCGTGTGGGCGTTCGAGCTGGACTACGTGCCGGCGCTGAACATCACGCGCTTCTACTCGGATCCGGTGGACCACCCGTTCGCCGTCCCCGGCGGCGGTCCGGCCGAGTGCTTCGTCTTCTGGGGCGGCGAGCTCATCGCGCGCGCGAAGGCGGGCGCCGACGGCGTCGCGAAGCTGCCGCTCGCGCGCGGCTGCCAGTTCGACGTAGTCGCCCGCAAGCCCGACGGCAGCGAGACGAAGCACGTCGTGAAGATGTAGCCCGAGGAAATGGAGCCCGGCTCCACTTTCAGGACGGCCACGGGCACGAGACCACGCGCGTGTCCCACGCCGGGCCGAACACCTCGGCGAGGAAGTCCTTCGTCATCTCGAAGCTGCGCGCGTCGGCGAGCGGGTTGAACTGCATTCCGCCCTTCGCGTCCTGGGCCGCGGGGTTCGTGAACGCGTGGCCGCAGCCGCCGAACGCGTGCAGCTGCCAATCGGCGCCGTGGTCGTGCATCTCGCGCGCGAACGCGCAGGCGGACTCCGGGCGCGCCATCGGGTCGTTCCAGCCGTGGAGCGCGAGCACGCGCGTGTGCATCGACTTGGCGCGCGGCAGCTTCGCGTCAGGCGCCCCGAGCAGCCCGTGGAGGCTCACCGCGCCGCGCACGCCGGTCATGCCCCAGCGTGCCACGTCGAGCGAGCACAGGCCGCCGAAGCAGAAGCCCATCACGGCGATCCGGTCGCCGTCGACCATCGGCAGCGACTTCAGGTGACGGATCGCGGCCTCCGCGCGCTGCCGAAGGAGCGACCGATCCTCGACCAGCGGCGTCATCAGCGCGCCGTTCTCCTGCGGGTTCGTGCCGCGCTTGCCCTTGCCGTACATGTCGACCGCGAGCGCCGCGTAGCCGAGCCCCGCGAGCCACTCCGCCTTCTCCTTCTCGAACGCGGAGCAGCCCGACCACTGGTGGAAGACCAGCACGCCGGGTCGCCGGCGGTCCTTCGCCCCGTCGAACGACAGGTAACCCTCGAACTGGCCCGTCCCATCCGTGTAGGTCTCGTCGGCGGCATGCATGGCGTGGTCTCCGGTGGTCGTCGCAGGCCCCTTGCCCGCGTGCGCGCATCGTATGGATCGGCGTTCGCGTGCAGATTCCCGGGAATTTCGCGCGAACTTCCGCCGACTCACCCGGTGCCTTTCCGCAGCGGCCCGACCATGCGGGCCATGCGAATCGAACCGACCATACTCACCGCCGCGATGCTCGCCGCCGGGAGCGCGTACCCCGCGTGCCCGGCGCGGGCCGCCGACGCCCTGCCCTCGTGGCGCTGGGTACGCACCGTCGCGCCGCAGCATGCGACGCCCGGCTCGTTCGGCGCGGCGGTTTCCTCCTCCGACGGCCGCCTTTGGATCGGCCCCTCGCGCGACCTCGACGTCGGCGATGGGCCGCCGCAGGTCACGGCCGTCGGCATCCTCGCGGGCTTCGGCCTTCCCGGCTCCGGCGATTCGCTCGCCGCGCACCCGGACGCCGACCGCACCGCGGGCTTCGGGCTCGCCCTTGCCGCCTCGCACGACGCGTGCGTCATCGGGTCACCGCACGCCGGCTGCCGGCGCAGGGGCTGCGACACGGGGCAGGCGCACCTTGTCACCCCCGCACACGACGGAACGTGGTCGGTGGACGAGGTCGCCTGCCCCGAGCCCGAGCCGGCCTCGGAGTTCGGCGCCGCCGTGGCGACCGACGGCACGACGATCGTGATCGGCTCACCGCGATTCGACGGCGACGGCACGGCAGTCGACTCGGGTGCCGTCGACGTCTACCGGCTCGGCCCCGCGCCGGACCGCCTCGTCACGCACGTCGCGCGGCTGCGGCCGCCCGCTCCCGCGACGGGCGCGCGCTTCGGAAGCGCCGTCGCCGTGGACGGCGACTGGATCGCGATCGGCGAACCGGGCGCGGGCCCGACGCTGCCGCGCGCCGGCGTCGTCCACCTCGCGCACCGCGCGCCAGACGGCGCGTGGTCGCATCACGCATCCTTGCGCACGCCCGCGGGCGCGCAAGGCTGGCTCGGTGCCAGCCTCGCGCTCGCGGACGGCGAGCTGCTCGCGGGAGCGCCGGTCGCGCGCGACCCCGCGAGCCGGATCGCCGCGGGCGCCGTCGCGCACTTCCACCTTCGCGACGGGGCATGGACGCTCCGCCGCGTCGTTCACGGCAACGACCTCGGCGCCGGCGCGGGCTTCGGCCAGGCCCTCGCCATCGCCGACGGCTGGGGCGCCGTCGGCGCACCCGGCGAGGACGCCGGCGCCGAGGACGCAGGCGCGGCGTTCGCGCTCGAGCTGCGTTCGGGCCGCCTGCGGCGGATCGAGGCGCCCACGCCGCGCGCGGGCGCGGGCTTCGGCGCAGGGCTCGCCTTCGGGACCGGCGCGGCAAGCGTCGCGCTCGGGCCGCAGCGCTTCCTGGCGATCGCGGGCCGCGTCGATCCCGAGGTCCCCGCGATCCCCGGCATGGTCGAGCTCTACGGGCTCCGCGCGGCGGCGCCGGTCCTCATCACGCGCAGGGCGAGCCAGGCGCAGGAACCTCCGCCGCCACGCAGTCGAGATCCGCGTCCGCCATCGCCATCGCCGCCGACGCGTCCGTCACGACCGACGGCCGCCATCCCGCCTCGGCCGCGCGCGCCTCGGCATCCGCCCCGTAGTGGCGCTCGATGACCGCCCGCCACTCGTCGCTCGTCTCGCAGCGGATGAAGTCGTGCTTCACGTCCATCGCGTGCGGGTGGTGCTGCGCGAACTTGATGCCGAACTTGCGCATGTGGCGTCCCGTCCGGCGCTCGCCGTGGATCACCTCGCTGAATCGGTAGTGCGCGAGCAGCACCTCGCGCTGCTCGGCGATCGTCGGGCCCATCGGCGGGCGGCCCGCCATCATCTCGCGCGCCTGCCGGAAGATCCACGGGTTGCCGATGCACCCGCGCGCGACGCTCACGCCCTGGACGCCGCACATGTCGATCATCCGGAAGACGTCGAGCACGGTCCACACGTCGCCCGAGCCGAAGATGACGCGGTCCGGGTGGCGCCGCACGAGGTCGCGCAGGAACTCCCACCGGCCGGGGCCGTTGTACTTCTGCTCGACGGTGCGGCAGTGCACGGTGGACCACGCGTAGCCCATCTCGTACGCGGCGTCGAAGATCCGCTCGAAGTTCCGCTCCATCTCCGGCGTGTCGCTGAACGAGCGACGCAGCTTGACCGTGCAGGGGATGCCCGCCGGCACCGCGTCGCGCACCGCTCGGAGGATGGCGATCGCCTCCTCCGGGAACGCGAGGAAGTGCCCGCCGCGCGCCTTCCGCTTGATCTTCTTCACCGGGCACGCGAGGTTCACGTCGATCACCTCGTGGCCCATGCCCGCCAGGATCTCCGCCCCGCGCGCGATCTCGTCGGGCCAGCTGCCCATGATCTGCCCGGCGAGCGGGTGGTCGTCGAGGCCGGCGGCGAGGTTGTCCTCGATCTCGCCCATCCCGATCTCGCTCGCGATCAGGTCCGGGTCCTCCTTGCGCCTGCCCTTGCCGCCGTTGATGAGCGTGCGGTCGAGCAGCGCCTCGGTCACGCAGAACGGCGCCCCCTGCGAGCGCGCGACCAGACGCATGGCGCCGTCGGAGTACCCCGCGAGCCCGGCCTGGAAGAACGGCGCGTCGAAGCCCGGCACGGCCGCGGGAATGCGCGGATCCACGCGGAAGCCGCGCGCGGTCTCCTCGACGGGGCGCGAGAGCTCGCGGGGCGGGATGCGGGATGGATTCAGTTCGACGCCCATCGGTTCACGCGCAGGGGAAATCGTGGATACTACGGCTCGGATGCACGCCGCCCGACATGCCGCCCTCGCCTGCGCCGCCGTCGCGGCGGTGCTCGCGCCCGCCGCATGCCAGCGGTACCCGTACGACCCCGAGAAGGCCTCGCGTCCGTATCCGTCGCTCGCGAAGCAGGAGTCGGTGGTCGACATCCAGGTGATCCCCGACCCGTCGGGCGGCAGCCTGAAGCTCGTCAATCCGACGGCCACCTCGTACCGGAACTTCGACCTCTGGCTCAACCAGCGCTACGTGCGACGCGTCGAGTCGCTCGCGGCCGGCGAGTCCGTGTCCCTCTCGATCGACTCGTTCTGGGATGAGCGCGGCGAGGGACCGTTCCCCGGAGGCTGGTTCCGCTACTACGAGCCGACGCCGATCGTGCTGGTGCAGATCGAGACGACGCCCGGGGCGCCGCTGGTCGGCCTCATCTCAAAGCCGCCCGAGAAGGCGCAGCGCTGAGACATGCCGGGGGCCCCCGGCGTGTTTTCGGTTCACGGCGCGTTGCCGGAGAGCGTGTACGCGCGGCGCAGCACGCCCATCGCGAGGTCAGCGATGAACGGGTCCGGCGCGAAGGTCATGCTCGACCACGCCTTCACCATCACCTGGTGCGCGCCGAGCAGCGCGGGCGAGATCGTCGGGGCGGGCTGCGAGGCAGTCTTGGAGGCGGCGCCCTGCGCGGCCGTGATCTGCACCTCGACCACCGTCGGGGAGACCGTATCGCCCCAGTAGAGGAACTGCAGGCGCCCGGACCGGGGATCGCTGCCCTCCGCGCCGGCGACCGCGCCCGCGCGCCCGACCGGCCGGAAGCCCTCGCTGATCAGCGCGCCCTTCGCCTCGGCGTAGAGCCGGTCGCTGCGACCCTCGACCGCCATGCGCTGCGTGCAGCCGCCCATGAAGGACGAGAGCACGGCGACGACGAGCAGGACGGCAACGATCGGGCGAGAAGACATTGCCGCTGTTACCGATGCGAACGCCGCGGGTTGCACCGCGGACGACCGCTCCGGGATGTCCGGTAAATCCGCGTACCGCGCCCCCAGCGCACGCCCCGCGCTCCCCGACTCAGCCCAGCCCGAGCCGCGCGCGCTTCGCCTCCCACTCGGCGATCTCGCGCTTGTTCTCGGTGGCGAGCGGCTTGCCGCTGCGCACGGCCTCGATCTCGAGCCGCGTCAGGTGCATCGACTCGAGGCGGTAGTCCTCGAACGCCTCGCAGCTGACCGGGACGATCGGCTTGAGCATCTCGTACATCGCCTGCGCGAACACCTGGATCTCGAGCTGCGCGTGCGGGTCCATGCGCAGCGAGAGGAAGTGGAAGATGTTGTGCAGGTCGCACTTCCAGTACCACTCGGTGTAGACGCTCACCGGCAGCGCGGCCCGCGCGATCTCGCGCGCCACGCCCTTCTCGGTGAGCCCGATGTAGTCCTGGTAGAGGTGCTCGGCCTTCTCGAGGAGCTTCAGGAAGTCCTCGGCCGTGCCCGCGTCGATCGGCTCGTCGCCGCCCTGGCGGTTCGACTTCGACTGCTTGCGCACCGCGTCCACGCTCGGGCGGTAGAAGCGGTCCGGCACGATCGAGTAGCGCGCGGAGTACTCGTTGACGTTCGCGGTGCGGTGGCGGATCCACTGCCGCGCGACGAAGATCGGCATCGCGATGTGGAACTTGAGCTCCACCATCTCGAACGGCGTCGAGTGGCGGTGCCGCATCAGGTAGCGGACGAGCCCGCGGTCCTCGCTGACCTGCTTGGTCCCCTGCCCGTAGCTCACGCGCGCGCTCTGCACGATCGCGAAGTCCGCGGTCTTGCCCTCGGGCACGAGCCGCGGCATGCAGTCGACGAGCGCGACGAACCCGTGGTCGAGGCACGGGATCTCCCAGCGCGCCGCGCCGTCCATCACGTCGCGCAGCGGCGCCTCGGGGGGGACGACCTTGAAGGGCGAGCCGGCCTGCGTTCCGGTCTTGGCGGCGGCCGCCGCGGCGTTCGGGGAGGTGCTGCTCACTTGGATTCCTTTCCGCCGTCGCGCATGCGGTCGCGCGCGTACTCGGCGAGCCAGCCGTTCACGGCGTCGACCGTGCCGAAGCTCACGGGGTTGCCCTTGCTGTTCAGGTTCGGCACGACGTCCGGGCTCACGCCCCACGTCACCCCCACGGTGCGCAACGCCTCATCGACCGGCACCGGCGGGAGCCCCGCCATCGCGGACTCGCGCGACGAGGGCCACGGCTTGCCGGCGGGCGGCGCCGCGCCGGCGTCCGCGCCCGTGCCCGCGAGCGCGAGGTCCGACGTCGGGAACGCGCCGTCGTTCGCGGCCGCGTACGAGAGCACGGCCCACGCCACCGAGCGCAGCGCGGCATCGGTCCCGCGCGCGCGGTCGCGCTGCGAGCCGACCACGTTCATCGCCCAGAGCAGGATGCCCACGCTCGACGCCACGAACACCACGGCCACCAGCACGATGATGCGCCGGTTGCGGGCGATCTGCTGCTGCGTCATCGGCACGGCCGGTCCGTTCATCGCTCGATCTCCTCTGCCAGCATGCGCTGCCGGCTCGCGCGCTTCTCGGCGTCCACGCGCGGGTCGCACTCGGGAACCGCGAGCAGCAGACGCTTGGTGTACGCGTGCGTCGGGCTGCCGATCACGGCGTCGCGCGTCCCTTCCTCGACGATCTTCCCGTCCTTCATCACCGCGATCCGGTCGCAGATGTGGTGGATGACGGCCATGCCGTGGCTGATGAAGAGGTAGCTCAGCCCGAACTCGTCCTGCAGGTCCGCGAGCAGGTTCAGGATCTCGCTCTGCACGCTCACGTCGAGCGCGCTCGTCGGCTCGTCGCAGACGATCAGCTTCGGCTGCAGCGCGAGCGCGCGCGCGATGCCGATGCGCTGCCGCTGCCCGCCGGAGAACTCGTGCGGGTACCGGTCGGCCGCCGCGCGCCAGAGGCCGCACCGCTCGAGCAGCGCCTCGACGCGCTCGCGCAGCTCCTCGCCCTCGGCCATGCCGTGCACCTCGAGCGGCTCGCCGACGATGCGCCCGACGCGCATGCGCGGGTTCAGGCTGCCGCCCGGGTCCTGGAAGATGATCTGCATGTCGCGGCGCATGCGCCGCAGGCTCGCCGCGTCCTGGCGGAAGACGTCCTTGCCCTCGAAGAGCACCTGGCCGCCCGTCGCCGGCTGCAGCGCGAGGATCGTGCGCCCGACCGTCGTCTTGCCGCAGCCCGACTCGCCGACGAGCCCGAGCGTCTCGCCCGGCGCGATCGTGAAGCTCACGCCGTCCACGGCCTTGTGGTGCCCGACCACCCGCTGCAGGAACCCGCGGCGGATCGGGAAGTACGTCTGGAGGTCGCGGACGTCGAGGATCGGCGTTCCGGCAGGCGCGTTCGGGGACTGGCTCGCGGGGGCGACCATCGGGACGGGAATCGTACCGGGCCGCCCGGAATCACGGCCTCAGCGCGGCACGAGCGGGACGTCCACGTCCCGCTCCGCGCCGTCCGGCCGAAGCACCGTGATGCGGGCCGACGGCGGGAACGCGATGCGGACGCGGCCCACCGCGCTCCGCGTCAGGCGGACCCAGAGATCGTCGAGCGACGCCACGCGGAGACCGTCGAGCGCCACGATCAGCGAGCCCGCCGGCACCTCGCCCGCGACCGGGCCGCGGCTCGACGCGACCGTCACGCCGCGCCGCCCGCCGCGCTCGCCGTCGGCGAGCCCCGCGAGCCCCGCGCGCTCGAACGCCGCCACGAACGGACGCGCGTTCACGCTCGGGTCGAGCGTGCCGAGCGTCGCGGTGACGTTGCGCCTGCCGCCCGCACCGGCGGCCTCGGTCGGGCGCACGACCTCGAGCGACAGCGCCGACCCCGGACGCTTGGTGCCGATCTCGCTGAGTACCTCGTCGCCCGCCTCGATCCGGCGGCCCTCGATCGAGACGATCACGTCCCCGACCTCGAGCCCCGCGTCCGCCGCCGGGCTCGCGGGCGTCACCGACGTGACGATCGCGCCCTGGCCCGGAAACGCGCTCGCCGCCGCCTGCAGCACGGGGTTGCGCGAGCCGCGCAGGCGCATCTGCCGCGCGTCCATCACGCTGACGCCGAGGAAACCGCGCGCGACGCTGCCGTGCTCGATCAGCTGCTCCACCACGTTCTCCGCGATCGACATCGGGATCGCGAGCCCGATCCCCGCGAACTGCCCGGCGCCGACGGTGCTCCCGCGCCCGGTGGCGATCGCGGTGTTCACGCCGATCACGTTGCCGCGGATGTCGGTGAGCGGCCCGCCGGAATTGCCCGGGTTGATCGCCGCGTCGACCTGGATGAAGCTCTCGTACTCGACCTCGGCGAGCCCCGCGCTGCGGCCCACGCCGGACACGATCCCGCTCGACATGCTGAAGCGGAACTCGAAGGGCGAGCCGAACGCGAACACGAGGTCGCCCTGCGCCGGAAGCGCGTTCGACCGCCGTGCCGGCAGCAGGCCGTCGGCCGAGATGCGCAGCACCGCGACGTCCGTGCGCGGATCGAGCCCGACGAGCGTCGCCTCGTGCAGCGATCCGTCGTGCAGCTGCACCTCGAGCGCCGTCGCGCCGTCGACGACGTGCGCGTTCGTCACGATGTGTCCCGCGGCGTCCCAGATCCAGCCCGAGCCGGACTGCGTGAAGGCACGCGAGCCGAGCCGGCCCTTCGCCTCGCTCGCGACGCTCACGTGCACCACCGCCGGCTCGACCGCCGCGGCGACGTCGCGCATCGCGGCGCTGAATCCCTCGAGCACGCCTCCCGACGCGAGCCTCCCGGCCGCGGCGTCCATCGAGCGCGACGCGCGCTCGGAGCTGCCCATGCGCATGAGCGCGGGCACGGTCCACAGGCTCGTCGCCGCCGCCGCCAGGAGCAGCGCCGCGGGAAGCGCGCGGGAGAGCCCTCGATCGCCCGAGCTCATCGCTCGACGCCGGCCATCTGCTGGAGGCGCGCGAGCTCGTCGGGCGCGATCGCGTACGGATGCTCGCCGAGCTGGCCGTCGCGCACGCGCTCGCGCCAGAGCCGCGCGGCCCGCTCGATCTCGGCGCCGACCTGCGCGAGCGGCCGCGCGAACGCGGGCTGCCACTGCGTGGTGCCGAGCATGTCGTTGAGCACCACCACCTGCCCGTGGCACGCGGTGCCCGCGCCGCAGCCGATCACCGGCACGGTCGCGCGCTCGACCACCATCTGCGCCACCTCGGCAGGGCACGCCTCCACGAGGATCATGCACGCGCCCGCGGCCTCGAGCGCCGCGGCGTCGTGCAGCACGCGGAGCGCGCTCTCGGCGGTTCGGCCCGTGCTCACGTAGCCGCCCTTCATCTTCGCCTGCTGCGGCCGGCTGCCGACGTGCGCGACCACGGGCACCCCCGCGCGCGACATCTTCTCGACGAGCGGCGCGAACGAGCGGTCCGCCTCGATCTTCACGCAGTCGGCGTTGCCCTCGGTCATGAAGCGCCCCGCGTTGCGGATCGCCTCGGCCTCGTCGGCCTGGTAGCTCATGAACGGCATGTCGGCCATCACCACGCGGCTCGGCGCGCCGCGCTTGACGCCCGCGGTCAGCGCCACCATGAAGTCGAGCGGCGCGTGCACCGTCGACGGGTAGCCGAGCACCATCTCCGCCGCGGTGTCACCGACGAGCAGGACCTCGACGCCCGCGCGCTCGAGCCACCGCGCGGTGGTCGCGTCGTAGCAGGTGAGGCAGGAGAACTTCGCGCCGGAACGGGCCATGCGACCGAGGTCGCGCAGCGTCACGTTGGTGGGTGCGTCGGACATGGCGGAAAGTGTAGGTGAGCGGCCCGCGCGAACGGCTCAGCGGCGCATGGGGTTCATGACGGCGTTATCGCGCCCGCACACGATCATGTCCGCGATCTCGACCGCCTCGCGGAAGCTCTCCTGCGCCTGCTCGAGATTGAAGACCGGCGAGATCACCTTGCCCTCGTGCAGGTGCTCGACCGTTGCCACCGCGTCGCCCGCCACCAGCACCGTCATCGACGGCTGCGGCAGGAGAAGCCCGCACGAGCCCGGCGTGACGCCGTACAGCGGGAAGAGGTCGACGCCGTCCGCCAGACGGTCGGGCGCCGGCCGGCACTTCTGCAGCACCGCGATCTCCGCGCGCAGCGACGCGGCGAGGTCCGTGTCTCCGGCCTCCTCGGCC
>JAIYBS010000200.1 GCA_027488415.1 Planctomycetaceae bacterium
GGGGTGCAGCCCCGCACGTGCGCATGACGAGCGCATCGCACGCGAGCTCCTCGGACGACCTCAGGCCCCGCCGCGCGATC
The DNA here is from genome assembly GCA_027488415.1 of Planctomycetaceae bacterium. Taxonomy (GTDB): domain Bacteria; phylum Planctomycetota; class Phycisphaerae; order Phycisphaerales; family SM1A02; genus UBA966. The sequence goes on from JAIYBS010000200.1 coordinate 81, forward strand.
CACGCCAGCGGGTTCCACCAGAGCCAGGCCACGACGGCCCAGTCGAGCCAGCGAACCACGTGATCGCGACGGCGGATGTGCGCAAGCTCGTGCATCAGGATCAGCCGAAGGCTTGCCTCATCCGTTCCGGCGATCAGGGCTGCGGGAATCACGATCACGGGTCCGCGGAGCCCGCTCCACACGAACGGGACCGCATCGGCCCGCGTCGTGAGCACGACGAAACTGCGCCGCATCCCGAGCTCGTCAGCCACGGTTCGGGCGATGCGATGAACCGCCTGTCCCGCAGGCTCGCACTGCGAGAGCAAGCCACGCCGGAAGCGCATGATGCGCACGGCGGAGATCGCGATGATGAGCAGGGTGCCGCCGAGCCAGACCGCGCCCACGAGCATCCACGGATCGACCCCGACGTACGGGGCGGCTCGCACCTCGACATCCGCCGAGGCATTCTGCCGGTCGAGAGCGGAAGGAGCCGAGACCAGCACCTTGCCGGCGGATCCCGGGGCATCGGCCACCGTGGACCCCATGCCGGGCTGCGCGCGCGGAGCCGATGCCGTCGTGCCTTCCGGCAGCGGCAAGGCGCGGTCCTGCTGATGCGGCGCGACGGCGAGCTCGGGCGATGAAGCAGTCGCGCACGCCGGGCCCTTCTCGTCGGATGGCGCAACCCGCGCGCCCTGCTCGTCCAGGTTGCCCGTCATTGCAGCCGACGGCTGAAGCAACGGAACGCTGACGGAGAGCCACGGCAACGCCGCGATCGGCGGCATGACGAGCCGGACCATGACGAGCACCCACGCGAAATGCGCGAGCGACGGATACCGCCGCCAGCGGCCGATCATCCAGGCCAGCAGTGCCAGGGGAACCGCGAGCAGCGTGTTGCCGAGCGTGTACTCAAGAAGCAGCTCGGTCACGATGCTCTCCCGTCGAGGATCTCGCGCAGGCGGCGGAGCTCGGCGCGGCTCAGGCGCTTCTGGCCGATGAGGTGCGACAGCAGCGGCGCGATCGATCCGCCCGTCAGCCGGTCGACGAGCGATTCGAGCTGCGAACCCGCGTACTCCTCGCGCGAGACGCACGCAGAGAACGCGTTCGCGGCCCCGGCCCTCTCGCGTCGCACGAGTTCCTTGTCCTCGAGGCGCTGGAGCAGGCGCTGCACGGTGCCGTGCTGCGAGCGGTCGGACTCGCCGTACAGCTTGTCCTGGATCTGGCGCGCCGTCAGGCTGCCGTGGTCCCACAGCAGTTCCATCACGGAGAGCTCGGCATTGGCGAGTGGCGAGGTGGACATCGGCTGGCCTCCTGGGATCGGCGGAGCGACGCTACGACAAATCGTCGTGCACGATACGACCGATTGTCGTATTCGTCAAGGCCCGTCTCCGACCCCCTCGCGAGCCACGCGATTCCTCGGTCGACGGCTGCGAGCCAGGCACAGGCACGGCATCGCAGCGGTGCGCCTTCAGAAGTGCGGGACGAGGACCGCGTATCGCGTGGCGAGGTACTCGGTGATCACCTTCGAGTCGGTGGAGTGCAGCCGATCTTCGAAGCGGTGGAAGCGGCTCGGGTCCACGAAACCATGATTGGCGGGATCGAGCACGAGGTTCGGGCATCCCTGGTGCGCCTCGCCGACGAGGTCGACGATCGGCCGCCGGGGCCTCGGATAGTCGACGTACCGGATGTCGAGGCGGTCACGCAGCTCCGGGCAGCACGCGAGCACGCCCTCGAGGAACGCGCAGTCGGGGCAGTAGTAGCGCTTGCCATCGCCGTCGCGGGCGCTGTCTTCAAAGCCAGGGGTGAGCAGGAAGAGGATGTCCATGAAGACCTCCAGATTAGGCTCGGGTCACCGGGTCCTGCCACGCGTCCTTCGGGCACTGCTTCTCCATCCAGCGATCCGCGGGCACCGGGCCGTAGCCGAACTGCTCGTACAGACCGTGCGCGTCGCGCGTCGCCAGGCACCAGCGTCGGAGGGTCTGCAGCGCCGGGTGGCGCTCGAGCTCCTCGATCATCCGCCGCGAGATCCCCTGCCCGCGCCAGCGCTCGTCGACGAAGACATCGCAGAGCCACGCGAAGGTCGCTCGATCGGTCACCACGCGCGCCAGCCCGACCGTCGTGCCCGTGGCCTCGTCGACCGCGACCACGGTGATACTGTTCCGGAGCGCCTCGGCAACGATCTCGCGGCGGATGCCGGGCGACCAGTACGTGCCCGCCAGCATCCGGTGGATGGCGTCCAGGTCCTGGCGGGACGGGTCGGTGGTGAGGGTGATCGGCATTGGGGCTGTTCCGCGTCGTAGTATCCCATCGACCGAGCGCCGGATGGGCGCGGCGGATTCGAAGAGCATGCACCACGTCCACGCCCCGTCCGACCCGCTTTCGATCGCGCTCGAGCACAACGCCTGGGCGTCGCGTGAGCTGCTGCAGTCGTGTGCGGCGCTGGACGACGAGCAGTGGAA
>JAIYBS010000270.1 GCA_027488415.1 Planctomycetaceae bacterium
CGATGGCGGCCTCCATGCCCTCAAGCTCGCGCTGCTCCTTGAAGCTCAGGCGGCGGCGCGGGCCGGCGGCATCGGCGGGCTTGGGCGCGGCCGCGGACTGCACGGCGGGCGTGCGCGCGGCGCGTTCGCGCTCGGCGGCCGCGCGCTCCGATCGCTCGAGCGCGGCGAGCGCCTGGTCGAGGCTCGCGACGACGCTCACCGACGCGTCCGGCGCGCCGATCACGGCGATCGTGCGCGCGCAGGACTCGAGCATGGCGCGGTCGTGCGTGACCAGCACGACCGCGCCGGGGAACTGCTCGATCGCGTCCTCGAGCACCTCGAGCGTCGGGATGTCGAGGTCGTTCGTCGGCTCGTCGAGCACCAGGATGTCGGCGGGCTCGAGCATCATGGCCGCGATGTGCGCGCGGGCGCGCTCGCCGCCGGAGAGGCTCGAGACCGGCTGCAGGAGCTGCGCCTCCTTGAAGAGGAACTGCCGTGCCCACGCGCTGATGTGCATGGTGCGGCCCTGGAAGTCGACGAAGTCGCCGACCGGGCAGATCGCGTCGCGCAGGAGGGTCTGCGGCGGGATGTCCGTCCGCTGCTGGCGGAGCACGACGACGCGCGGCTTCGGGTCGGCGAAGCGCACGGTGCCCGCGTCCGGCGCGGCGTCGCCGCAGAGGATCGAGAGGAGCGTCGTCTTGCCGCTGCCGTTCGGGCCCATGAGCCCGAGGCGGTCGCCGGGCGCGAGCTCGAGCTCGACGTCGCGGAAGAGCGTGCGCCCGTCGAAGCCCTTCGAGACGCCGGAGGCGAGCACCAGCCGGCGAGTCTTGCGGCCGCTCGCGGTGAAGTCGACGCGCGCGCCGCCCGCGGTCGCGGCGGCGTTTCGCGCGGCGATCTCGGAGAGCTGCTCGCGCCGCTCGGCGCTGTCCTCGATGCGGCCCTTCGCCTTGGTGCGGCGCGCCTTCGCGCCGCGGGCGAGCCAGGCGTCGTCGACGCGCACCTCGTTGGCGAGCGCGGCCTCGTTGCGGGCCTGCGCCTCGAGGAACTCCTCGCGGCGGCGGAGGAACTCGGCGTAGTTGCCCTCGACCGTGAGCGTGCCCTGCGGGTACGCGCGGCTCAGCTCGATGACGCGGGTCGCGACGCGGTCGAGGAACGCGCGGTCGTGCGTCACGAAGACGCAGGCGCCGGCGCGCAGGTCGTTGGTCGGGCGGGTGAGGAACTGCTCGAGCCAGCGGATGCCCTCGACGTCGAGGTGGTTCGTCGGCTCGTCGAGGAGCAGGAGGTCCGGCGTGCCGCCCGCCTCACAGAGGCCGCAGGCGATCGAGAGGCGCTTGCGCCAGCCGCCGGAGAGGCGCTCGACGGGCTCGTCCATGCGCGCGTCGGGGAAGCCGAGCTTTCCGAGGACCATGCCGCCGAGCACCTCCGCCTCGTGCTGGTCGCCGTGGACCGAGGCTGCCTTGAGCGCGGCGGCGGTCGCGGCGGTGCGCGGCGTGAGCCCCGGCGCGAAGTCGTCGCGCTGCGGCACGTAGACGATCACCGCACCGCGCTGCGTGCGCACCGAGCCCGCGTCCGGCTCCTCGGCGCCCGCGAGCATGCGCAGGAGCGTCGACTTGCCGGCGCCGTTCGGCCCGATGAAGCCGACGCGGTCGCCGTCGGCGACGCTGACGCACACGCCGCGGAAGAGTTCGCGGAGGCCGTGGGACTTGGAGAGATCGGTGGCGACGAGGAGCATGGGCAAGCGCCGCGCGGAGCAAGGCGGCGAGCCCCGCATGGTAGGTGAAGCAAAAGCGCCGCTGCGCGCGCCGGGATGGCGCGCGCAGCGGGAAGGTTCAGGAGAGGGCCGCGGGCTCAGCGGCGGCGACGCGCGCCGAGGAGGCCGGCCACGCCCAGGAGCGCCATGGCGCCGGGGGCGGGGACGGCGGTGAGCGAGAAATCGTCGATGGCGAGGTTCGCACCCGCGCCGGACATCTTCGGCAGCTGCCATCGGATGTAGAGCTCTTGGCCTGGCGTCCAGTTCACGCCGCTGATCGTGAAGCTGATGCTGGTCGATGAGTAGACGTTGAAGGGCGACGCCGTAGCGAAGCCACTCACGACATTCCCTCGGGCATCCGAGGTCATTCCGGCGCTCGAAAGGAAGTTCGAGCTGGTGATCGAACCTCCGCCGAAGCCATAGGCGAAGGTGAGCGTGTTAGGGACCGCGCCAGTGCCGTTCGCCAGCCGCCACTGCTCTCCCGTGAAAGTGATGGTGATCGAGTCCTGCGAATGCGCCTCCGTGTTGACCAGCACCAACCCGAATGCCGGAGTGATTGTGTTCGCAGCCAGCGCGCCGAGCGAACGGTCAGCCGCGCTGGCCGAAACGCCGTCCGAATACACACCGCCCGTATTCCCACTGCCGTTGTTGTCGATGAGGAGGTTCAGCGCCGTCGACGCACTACCTGCCACCCGAGCCGCCTGCCATCCGGCGAGATTCGGGATCGCACCCTGGTTTCCGACAGCACCCGTGCCGGTGATGGACTGACCTGCCGTCACACCAAGATCGTTGAAGTTCGTGGAGTAGACGATCGCCGCAGACGCAGACGCGGCGAGGACGAAAGGCAAGGCGAGGATGATCGTGTTGTTCTTCACAAGTTTCACCACTGATGGTGGCGCCAAAGAGGCAGATGTGGCGGGAATGTGGAGTTCTGAATTCGGACGGGAAGGGTTCAGCGACGGCGCTTCGCGCCGAGCAGGCCGGCCACGCCGAGGAGCGCGAGCGCGCCGGGGGCGGGGATGACGTAGGCGAACGCGCCGCCGGTGGTGCTGGCGGAGGTGCCGGAGGCAACGCCGCTCGTGGTGAACGAATCGCCCCAGTTGCTCACCGAGGCGTTCGAGCGCGAGAGCGCGTCGATCGCGCCGTCGCCGCCGCCGCCGCCCGAGCTGTAGGCATCGAAGTACAGGGTGCCGTTGCCGACCATGCCGATCGAGGCGCGGGAGACGGTGTAGGTGATGGTGCTGTTTGCGCCGCCCGCGATCACGTAGCCCGCGGTCGCGCCCGGGCCGGACCAGCCGGAGCCGCCGTTCGTCCACAGCTGGCTGCCGCCGCCGCCGTCGGCCCACGAGCCGATCCAGTGGGTCATGCCACCGTTGGAGCTCATGTTGATCGGGCGACCCCAGCCGTTGCCGGACGAGGTCTTGGTGCCCGAGCCCGAGATGCCGATCATGAACTTGCCCCAGTCGGTGCTGCCGAGGTTGCCGTTCACGGTCAGCTTGAACTGGATGTCGGTCGCGGTGTGCGAGACCTCCATGCTCACGAGGTCGAGGGTGCCGTTGCCGGTCGAGATGCCCGACGCGATGTCTCCCGTGGCGTCGGTGAAGACGACACCCGGGTTGGCGATGGCCGGAGCTGCGAGGACGGACGCGAGGATCGCGGAAGCCTGGATCTTCATGTTGTTCCTGGAGTCGAAAGGCGAGACAGCCGGAGAACCGGCGGAGAGGAGACGGAGGCTGCGCGACTGTTCGGCGGCGCAGGTTCCACACCCACGAACGCGATGCGGCGGCGGCGCCCATCACGCCAAAGAAGGAATTGCGTGAGCGGCACGATTGTCCAATAACTGTGCTATTCTGCGGCCATGACGAGCACTCTTGAGATCCCGGTCGACGAGGCCAGCGCAGCGATGCTCGCGGCGCGGTGGGCGACACGCCTTGAACTCTGCGACGACCTGCCGAGCGAAGGATGGTCACCCCGATGGGAGCTGGTCGAGCGGATCGCCGCCGAGACCGGCGTCCACGTCGTGGCGATGATCCGTCCGCGGATTGCCGGCGCGATCGCGGAACTGGTTCCGGCGGCGTTCGCCACCACGCCTGCCCTGCTCGAAGCAAGCCTCCGAGAGATCGACTTCGCCGCGCGCGCCGGCGCGCGGAGCGTCGCCGTCTCGCTGCTGACGCCGGCGGCCGAGGTCGACCGCGAGGCCTGCGCGCTCCTCGTCGCGGCGGCGCGCGAGCGCGGCATGGAGGCGGCGTTCCTGCGGACCTTCGACCTGCTCGCCGACCGCGAGCGGGGCATGCAGGACATCACCGAACTCGGGTTCGTGCGCGTGGTGACGGCGGGGGTTCGCGGATGGGACGCGTCGGTGCTGTCGGTCGACGAGCGCGTCGCCGTGCTCTGCCGCGACGCGGAGCACGCCGTGCGATTCGCGCGCGCGTGCGGTCGGCCGCCGGTCGAGGTGGTGCCGGGCGGCGGCGTGCGGGCGTCGAACGCCGCGCAGTTCATGCGGGCATCGCCGCACCTGCATGCCTCGTGCCGCCGCAACGGCATCATCGACGCAGCGGAGATCGAGGCGCTCGCGCGCGCGATGGCCCTGTGAAGCTCAGCGCCAGTGCAGGAACGTGAGGTTTCCGACCGTCTCCTGGTCGGTCGGCGCGGCGAGACCGGGCTCGCGCAGCAGCACCTCGGCCGTCGCGGGGGAGCAGACCACCGACACCCCGCCGGGCAGCGCCGCCGAGATGCGGGCCGGGACCTGCGACCACTCCACGCGGCGCGGCGCCTCCGACTCGATGCCGAGCTCGTTGTCGAACTCGCTCGCGTGGCCCGCGATCACCACGTCGCGGCGGCCGGTCGCCCAGCAGACGGCGTGCGCCGGCGCCGATGCCGTCACGAGCAGCGCGGCATCGCGCAGCCGGTCGCGGTGCCGTTCGAGGTGCGCCCACGGGTGCTTCGAGGCCTGCAGCAGCGCCGAGGGGTACGCGAACGGGATGAACACGAACAGGAGGATCGGCGCGACGGCCGAGCGAGCGAGCCACGTGCGCGCGTCGCCGGCGCGCCACGCCCACGCATCGGCCCACGCCCACGCGAGGAGCGCGATGCCGATCCACGCGAAGCGCACGGACTCGCCCGATTCCCAGAGAGTCGGGATGCCGAACGCGCGCGGACCCGCCACCGCGATCGCGAACGCCGCGACGGCCGCGATGCGAAGCAGCCAGCGCGCGACGCTCGCGGCCGCATCGAAGCGCACGACGCCCGACTCGCGGCCGCGCCGAAGTCCGAGCGCCACGAGCACCGACACCGGCGCGAACATCGGCAGCACGTAGGTGGGCAGCTTGCCGCTCGAGGCCGAGAGCAGCGCGATCGGCGCGACGATCCACGAGAGCATGAAGCGAACGCCGGTACGCCACTCGACCGCGCCGCGCAGGCCCTTCGCCGCGTTCGGCCAGGTGAGCGTCCAGAGCATGGCGCCGATCGGGAACACCGCGAGGAAGTGCCACCACGGCTCGGGATGCTGGTTGCCGTCCGGGCTCGACACGCGGCGGAAGTGCTCGACGACGATGAAGTACTCCCAGAACCCGGGCTCCGCGCGGTGGATCATCCACGCGAACGGCGCGACGGTCGCCGCGGCCGCGGCGAGCGGGATCCACGGCATCACGAGCATGTCGCGCCAGCGCCGCTCCCACGCGAGGAACATCAGCGCGGAGACGCCCGGGATCGCGAACGCCAGCAGGCCCTTCGTGAGGAACGCGAAGCCCGCCGCGACGCCCGCGAGCGCGAGCCACCCTGCGCGCGCCCGGCCCGCGGAGGTGCACCCCGCGAAGAGGAACGCCATCGAGAGCCCGACGAACGCCGCGAAGGGCGGGTCGAGCAGCGCGACCGTCCCGAGGATGAGCGGCGCAAGCATGGTGGCCTGCACCAGGAAGCCGAGCGGTCCGTCCTCGCGGCTTCCCGAGATCCGCGACGTAAGCCAGCCCGCGGTCAGCGCAACCACCAGCGAGGCGAGCGCGCTCGGCAGCCGGATCGCGAAGGCGTTCTCGCCGAGCGCCGAGATGCTCGCCGCCGTGAGCCAGTAGCCCATCGGCGGCTTCTCGTAGTAGACGAACCCGGCCATGCGCAGCGCGAGCCAGTTCCCCGACTCGACCATCTCGGCCGGGATGATGCCGTAGCGCGGCTCGTCGGGCACGACCATCGGGCGAAGCCCGAGGCCGACCACGGAGATCGCGCAGAACACGAGGAGGGCGAGGATCCAGCGGCGCCTGACGTCCATGTCGCGGCGAATGCTAGCCGCGCACGCAGAGCCAGCCTTCGCGGCCGGGGATCGTGCCGCGGCGCACGCAGCCCTCGGCGGGCGCGGGCTGCCGCGCGAGCCACTCGCCGAGCGGCTCGAATCGGTGCCCGGCCGCGAGCGCGCGGTCGAGGAATCGCTCGAAGAGCGCGGCCTTGGCGCCACCCTCGCTCTCGGCGTGGATCGTCAGGACGTGTGGCGCGCCGTCGGCGAGCCGCGCGAGGAGCATCTCGTTGAACCGCTCGTCGGCGCCGGCGCCCCGCCCCACTCCCTCGTCGTAGGTGGGAAGGTCGACGGGCACCTGCGGCTGCGCAAGCGTGCGGCCGAGCGACGCGACGCGCGGCAGGAACGGCACCGCCGGCCCGCGCGCGTCGCTCCGCCAGCGGAACGACTGCGAGGCCGGAAGCGCGAGCACGCGGTCGTCGCAGCGCCACCCCGGCGCGGCGCACGCGTGCGGCTCACGGCCGTAGACGCGCGCGAACGCCTCCTTGGCGCGGGCGAGCTCGGCGTCGAGCGAGGCGTCGTCGAGCGACTCCGCGCCGACCTGCCAGCGGTGGTGGTCCCACGCGTGCAGGGCGACCTCGTGCCCGGCGCGGTCGGGCATCCGCAGCGTGTCCGCGAGGCGCGCGGAGATGACGGGCCCCGGGCCGAGCGTTCCCTTGAAGACGATGTCCCAGCCGTACAGGCTCGGCGCCCCCGAGCGGAGCATCTTCCACGCGAACGACGGGCGCAGCATGCGCAGCGCGTGCCGGCCCATGTTGTCGGGGCCGAGGGTCATGAACCAGGTGGCGCGCACCTTGCGGCGCTCGAGCGCCGAAAGGAGACGCGGCACCCCGTCACGGGTGCCGCGAAAGGTGTCGACGTCGATGCGGAGCCCGATGCTCACGGCGTGCCGGCGGGGGTGCGGGCGCGCTGACCGGCCGCGGGCGACAGCCCGTGGTCGCGCGCGTGCTGCTGCAGGAACCAGTCGACGGTGCGCTCCACGCTCTCGCGGGTGGTGATCGTCGGCGTCCAGCCGAGCTGGCGCTGCGCGTTGCGGATGCTGGGCTTGCGGTGCTGCACGTCCTCGTAGCCCTTGCCGTAGTAGCGCGCGCTCTCGATCACCTGGTAGCCCGCGAACGGCGGGAAGTGCGCGCGCAGCGGATGGCGCTCGAACGCGGCCACGACCATCTCCGCGAGCTCCTGGATGCTGGCCTCGTTCTCGGGGTTGCCGATGTTGAAGATGCCGCCCTCGGCGGCCCCGCCCTCGTTCGCGACGACGCGCCACAGCGCCTCGATGCCCTCGTCGACGTCGGTGAAGCAGCGGCGCTGCTTGCCGCCGTCGACGAGCAGGATCGGCGTGCCCTCCACGAGGTTGAGGATCAGCTGCGTGATCGCGCGCGAGCTGCCGATGCGCGCGGAGTCGAGCGAGTCGAGGCGCGGGCCGATCCAGTTGAACGGACGGAACAGGCTGAACTTCAGGCCGCGCTGCGCGCCGTACGCCCAGATCACGCGGTCCATCAGCTGCTTGCTGGTGGAGTAGATCCAGCGCTGGCGGTTGATGGGGCCGGTGACGCAGGGGCTCGTGTCCTCGTCGAAGCGCTCGTCGGTGCACATGCCGTACACCTCGGAGGTGCTCGGGAACACCAGGCGCTTGCCGTAGCGCACGCAGTCGCGCACCACGCGGAGGTTCTCCTCGAAGTCGAGCTCGAAGACGCGCAGCGGGTTGCGCACGTACTCGATCGGCGTGGCGATCGCCACGAGCGGCAGGATCACGTCGCACTTGCGCACGTGGAACTCGACCCACTCGCGGTTGATCGAGATGTCTCCCTCGACGAAGTGGAAGCCAGGGTTGTCGAGCAGCGCGCCCAGGTTGTCCTTGTGGAGGTCCATGCCGTAGACCTCGTAGCCCTCCTCGCGCAGGATGCGTTCCGACAGGTGGCTGCCGATGAAGCCGTTGACGCCGAGGATGAGCACCTTCGTGGTGCGCTTCTTCGCGGACGCGCCCGGCGAGCCGAGCTTCATGCGCGGGAGGAGGTTCAGCTCCCTCGCCGCCTGCGCGCCGGTCGACCAGACGCCGTCGGCAGGCTGCGCCTCGAGCACCTCGACCGCGCCGGTGCCGCAGGCCACCACGAGCGGGTCGGAGGAGAGGATCTCGCCCGGCCGGCCGGAGCCCTGTGCGCCGCGCGTCTTCCAGACCATGAGCTTGCGCGCGCCGGCGTGCGTGAACGCGCCGGGCCACGGGTGCGCCACGGCGCGGACGAGGTTGTGGACCTCGTCGGCGGGCTTCGTCCAGTCGATCTGGCCGTCCTCGGGGCGACGCCCGCCCATCGTGAACGCCTTCGACTCGTCCTGCGGCGTGCGCGGGGCGTTGCCGGCCTTCACCTTCGGGAGGACCTCGCCGAGCAGCTCGGCGCTCGCGGCCGCGACGCGCTTCGTGAGCGTCCACGCGTCGTCGTCTGCCTTGATCTCGACGCGCTTCTGGCCGACGACGTCGCCGGCGTCGGCCTTGTCGACCATGTGATGGACGGTGACGCCGGTCTCGGTCTCGCCCTTGACGAGCACCCAGTTGATCGGGCAGCGTCCGCGGTACCGCGGCAGCATCGCCGAGTGCAGGTTGAGGCAGCCGGCAGGGAACAGCTCGCGCACCTTCGCGCCGACCATGTTCCGGTAGTGGAACGAGAGGAGGAGCTCGGGCTTCAGCTCGCGGATCTTCTCGACCCAGATCGGGTGATCCAGCTTCTCCGGCGCGAACACCGGGATGCCGTGCTCGGCCGCGACGCGCGCGACCGACGCGAACCAGCTGCCCTCCTTCGGGTCGTCGCGGTGCGTGAAGACGGCCACGACCTCCATGCCGTTGCGGATGGTGGCCTCGAGGGCCTGGGCCCCGATCTCGTGGTAGGCAAGGACGACGGTGCGCATGTCTGGGTCCTCAGGCGCCGGCGTGGTGCGCGGCGCGGGGGTTGGCGTGTGCGGGGGACTCGGGGCGGCCGACGCGCTCGCGGAGCGTCTCGCCGACCACGCGGTCGATCAGGTAACGGGGACGCTCGCGGACGTCGGCGTGGATGCGGCCGATGTACTCGCCCATGAGGCCGAGCGCGACGAACTGCGCGCCGATGAAGAAGAACATCACGGCGAAGAGCGTGAACACGCCGGCCGCGGCCCATTCGGGACCGTAGACGAGGCGCAGCACGAGGAGCAGCGCGCCGAAGCCGACGGACAGCGCCGAGATGCAGACGCCGACGTACGTCACCGCGCGCAGGGGCGCCGCCGTCATGCAGGTGAGCAGGTCGAACTGCAGGTTGACGAGCTTGAAGACCGAGTACTTGCTGGTGCCGGCAGCACGCTCGGCGTGCGCGACGGGGACCTCGGTGACGCGCTTCGCGAACAGGTTCGCGAGCACCGGGATGAACGTGTGCCGCTCGCGGCAGCCGAGCATCGCGTCGACGACGCGGCGGCGGTACGCGCGGAGCATGCAGCCGTAGTCGTGGAGGATGACGCCGGTGCTGCGCCGGACCATCAGGTTGATGACGCCGCTGAAGACCTTGCGGAAGAGCGCGTCCTGCCGGTCCTGGCGCACGGACCCGACGACGTCGAAGCCCTCGTCGATCTTGGCGACGAGCTTGCCGATCTCCTCGGGCGGGTTCTGGAGGTCCGCGTCGAGCGTCACCAGGATGTCGCCCTGGGCCGAGGCGAAGCCGCAGAGGATCGCGTTGTGCTGGCCGGCGTTGCGGTAGAGCAGCACGGCCTTGACCTCGCCCGCGTGCTCGCGCGCGGCCTCGGCGAGCCACTCGGTCGAGCCGTCGCGGCTGCCGTCATCGACGAGGACCAGCTCCCAAGGGCGGCCGAGCCCGCGGCACGCCTCGACGGTGCGCCGAAGTAGCTCGGGCAGGTTCGCCATCTCGTTGTAGACGGGGATCACCACGCTGACGGAACCGCGGTCGCTCATCGTGCACCTCCGGCGACGGCCGTGCGCGCGCCGGCGAGCGTCTCCTTGATCGCCTCCACGACTCCGTGCGCGTCCTCGTCGGTCATGTCGGGGAAGCACGGGATCGTGCAGATGCGCGCCGAGTTCCACTCGGTGTTCGGCAAGCGGCCCTGCCAGTGCGGGCGGTGCTCGCGGTACCAGCGATGCATGTGCGACGCCAGGAAATGGACGCCGGTGCCGACGTTGCGCGCCTTCAGGCCCTCCATGAACGCGGCGCGGTCCATGCCGCAGGCACGCTCGTCGACGCGGACCACGAAGAGGTGCCGCGCGTGCACGTGCGGCCACGCGGGGTCGCCGAGCGGCAGGATGCCGTCGACCTCGGCGAGACGCTCGCGGTAGATGCTGCAGATCTCGTCGCGGCGCGCGATGTACGCGTCAAGCCGGGGCAGCTGCCGCACGGCGAGGATCGCGTTCATGTCGGGCATGTTCTGCTTGTAGCCGGGCTCCTGCACCTCGGCGAGCGGTGAACGCCCCTGCTGCTTGCGCTGGTGCGCGTCGACCTCGAGCCCGTGGAAGCGGAGGCGGCGGACCTTCTGCGCGAGCGCGTCGTCGTTGGTGGTGAGCACCCCGCCCTCGCCGCTCGTGATGTTCTTGATCGGGTGCAGGCTGAAGATCGCGGTGTCCTGCCCACCGATCTCGCGGCCGCGGTACTGCGTGCCGATCGCGTGCGCCGCGTCCTCGAGGATCGGCACGCCGCGGCGGGCGCACACGGCGCGGACCGCGTCGAGGTCGACGGGCGCGCCGGCGTAGTGCACGGGGATGACGACCTTCGTGCGCGGCGTGATCGCGGCGTCGATCGCCTCGGCGCTCGCGAGCAGCGTGTCGCGGTCGACGTCCACGAACACGTTCGTGCCGCCGAGCAGCTCGACCATGTTCGGGGTGGAGACCCAGGTCATCGACGGGCCCACGACCTCGTCGCCGGGGCCGATGCCCATCGCCTGCAGGGCAAGATGCATGAGCGCGGTGCCGCTGGTCGCTGCGATCGCGTGCCGGGCGCCGGTGCGCCGGGCGACCATCTCCTCGAGCTCGTTGACCTTCGGGCCGGTCGTGATCCAGCCGCTCCGGAGGACGTCGGCCAGGGCGGCGATGTCCTCTTCCGTGATGGATGGGCGGCAGAACGGCAGGAAAGTGGCCCGCATTCGGACACTATATCCGGACACGCACGCCTCCCGGCGGCACGGAAGGGGCCAAAAAGCGCGTGCGGGGCGCGCGAATCGCGCGCCCCGCACGGGAATGGCAGGAGCGGCCGGGGCCGAGTGGCGCCCGGTTCAGAAGACAACCGCGCCGTAGCGGCCGAGCAGGATGCCCATGTCGGCGCCGTTGACGACGTTGTCGCCGTTCAGGTCGCCGAAGAGCGGGTTCGCGATCCCCCACCAGCCCATCAGGATGCTGAGGTCCTGCTGGTCGATGAGGCCGTTGAGGTTGAGGTCGCCGGCCTTGTACTCGCAGGAGTCGGGCACCAGGTCGCTATCCGCGTCGATCGCGCCGTTGGCGATGTCGACGGTGTCGGGGATGCTGTTGCCGTTGCAGTCGGCGGTGATCGCCGACCAGATCTCGAGCTCGGTCTTCCGGGGAGCCTCCTCCTCGAGGGCGACGGCCGTCTTCGCCGTCTCGACGACGTCGACGGTCCAGGTGGTCGCGGTCGGGGTGGCCTTCGTGAAGACGCGCTGATCGACGACGACCTCCGAGGTCTCGGAGACGGCGGCCTGCAGCTTCTTCTTGGCGGGGTTGTTGGTCTGCGTCACGATGTCGATGCCGGCGGCGGCGACGGACGCGAGCGAGAGGGCGAGAGCGGCGGACGTTGCAAGACGAATAGACATGGTTCCTCCTAAATCAAGTATCGGGACAGGTTCTTCGGGCCCGGAACGGAAGCCGCGACGCGGCTCCTCGCCGCAGCATAGGGATTCGCTCCCGGACTTGCTCGGATTCGGAGCAGGCGCGGAGGATCGCCGACCGCGGCAATCGCCGCAAGCCGGACTCTTCCCTGAACTTACGTCCGGTCAGAACCCGACGGCGTTCCTGTTTCCGAGCTTGGTCATGTCGACCGTCTTCGTCCAAGCCTCCATCCCGGTCCGCAGGTTCGTGAGGGTCAGGCGGAAGGTGTAGGTGGCCTGCTTGGTGTCGCCCGCCGTGCGCTTGACCTGGGTGATCTTGCCGGTGAGCGAGAAGTCCGGGTCGGGCAGCGGCTCGGCGGTCTCGCCCTTCAGGAACTTCTCGCGGCGGAGCACCTCCTGCGCCTGCTTGTCCTCGGGGGTGTTGCCGAAGGTGGTCACCACCGCCGCCTGGCCCGAGTTCACCAGCTGCTCGCGCATGCGGTAGGTGAGCTCGCCGACGTCGAAGCGCGAGCTGGTGTCGTTGACGACGTCGCCGATGATCAGCTGCGCGGGCTTGTGCTTCGCGGTCTTCAGCACGCCGGTCTCGCCGAGGGACTCGAGCATGCCGCTCGAGGCCTTCAGGATGTCCTGGAAGTCGACGTCGTTGACGCTGATGATGCCCTCGGGGCTCCCGGTCTCGACGTAGCGGGCGCGCTCGCACGCGGCGAGTGCGAGGACGGCGAGCGAGAGGGACGCGGCGATGGTCGTGGTGCGCATGGGTGTTCGTTGATGCGTTGGGTGCGTTGCGGGCGGTGGATGCGTTCGTCGGCGGAGCCCGCGCGGCGTCGCGCGGGACGGTCGCGAGCGGGCTCGCTCAGGTGTCGGCGCGGCGGATCTGCAGGCGGAAGTCGGCGGCGGCGTCGGTCGGTGCGACGGAGCGGATCACCGTGGATCCGCCGCTCGGGACGTTCGTCGACTTCCAGACGCTCGTCTGCGACTGCAGCACGTTGCCCGAGGCGTCGACCCAGTCGAAGCGGTACGCGAAGGTGCGGTACGAGAAGCCGTTGTTCTCGACGTCGACCTGCACCTCCATCGGCCCGCCCTTGGTGCGGTTCATGCGGACCTCCTTGGCGGAGAGGAAGATCTCCTGGAAGAGGTCGTTCACGCGGGTCTTCGCGTCGATCGCGCTGTCGGCGGGCGCGGTGCGCGTGGAGGTCGTGTTGACCGTTCCGCAGCCCGAGGCCGCGAGGAGCGACGCCGAGGCGACGATGGCGGAGAGGACGAAGAGCGATGCGGTTCGTGCGTGCTTCATGGCGTTGCTCCGGCGTGCGCGACGGTCGGCGCGGTTCCTTCGGGGGCGGGCGGCCCGTGCGGCTCGGACGAGGGCTCCTCGCGCGGCGCGCGCGGCCCGTGCACCGACCCGCCACGGTACAGGATGACGCCCGCGGAGCGCGCGGCCGTCGACGGCGCGGTGACGATCGCGATGTTCGGCGCGTCGGGCTCGACGTCGAGCGTGCAGAGGCGCGCCCCGCCCTCCGCGACGATCGGCAGCCGGCCGTCCGCCGGGGTCGGCACGCGCAGGAGGAGCACCTGCTTGGGCATGTTCGACCAGCAGCGGAGGTCCGCGGCCGTGGACGTCGCCTGGTAGAGGATGCCGACGATCTGCACGATGGCGCCGGTGGTGGAGTCGTGCTGGTACGCGGCCTGGCTCGCCGCCCAGGTGGCCGTGGCCTTCGCCGCGGAGCTGATGATCTCCTGCGTGACGATGAGCGGCAGGCGGGCGTCGAAGTCCGCCTCGACCATCGCGTCGACGTCGGCGATCCGCTCGCTGCGGTCGCCCGCAACCGAGTGCGAGTGCACGGCCGGCACGAAGTCGCCGCGCCGGCGCAGGATCGGGAACGCGGCCGAGACGTAGTTGACGTTGCCGACCGGGATCGGGATGTCGAGGCGGAACTCCCGGTAGTCGGGCGCGAGGCCGGAGAGGACGAAGACCCACGTCACCGCGGCACGCCCGTGCGCGGCGCCCGAGTCGATGAGGGCGATGTCGGCGTCGGCCGCGGCGAGCCCGGGCATCATCTCCTGCACCGCCCGGAGGTCGGCGCGCGCGTTCTGGCGGTCGCCGGCCTCGCTGCTCGTGGCGATCAGGAACGCCGCACGCAGGTAGCTCGCGAACGGGTTCGCGAACGACGCCTTGCCGAGCGTCGCGGGGTCGCGCGCCTGCTCCTTGCGCACCTTCTCGACCGCCGATGAGGAGACGGAGGAGCTCCAGCCCTTCTGCGACCACTCCTTGTTCGCCTCGTCCTGCGCCTTGTTGATCTCGTCGGCGAAGCGGGCGACCGCGTCCTGCTGGAAGTCCATCGCGCGGTTCAGCTCGATGCGCGCGTTCGGCAGGTCGTGCCGGCCGAGGTAGTTCGCCGCCTGCAGCGAGCAGAGCATGATGCGCTCGGGCGGCGTGGCGCGGTAGGTGCGCAGCGTCTGGTTGACCGCGGTGGTCACGAGCGCCTCGCTGACGCTGGCCTCGGCCTTCGAGTCGAGGTAGGGGCGCACGTCGTCGATCGCGCGCTCGTACCACGCGGAGCTCTGCTCGAGGGCGCCCGCGGCCTGGCGCGCGCGGCCGGCCTCGAGCCACCACACGAGGCGGTCCTGCCGGTCGTCGCCGTTGCGCTCGGCGGCGCCCTCCGCGAGCGAGGCGCTCCGCGCGTAATCGCCGGCGGCGAATGCGGCGTCGATCTGCGCGACCGAGGCGCGCAGGTCGCGCTGGCACCCGCACGCGGCGGCGCAGAGGAGCACGGCCGCGGCGGCGCGGAGGCAGGCGGCGGGAGGGCGCCGCGCCGGGATCACTGCAGCAGCTGCCACCACAGCGACTCGCCCCCGAGGTTCAGGTTCTGCACGTTGCCGGTGTCGAGCCGGATGTTGCTCTGCTTGAGGAACTCCGCGATCGCCTTCGCCTTGATGAGCTCGACGTCGCGGAAGACCGCCCCGTTCTTCAGTTCGTTGAAGAACGCGGCGTCGCGCTGCCAGTTGGCGCGCCCCTGCGGGGAGAGCTGCATCGGCACCGAGACCACGAGCCCCTCGCGCGCGTTGATCATGCGGTCGACGGGCTCGAGCCCGGGGCGCTCGAAGCGCGCGCGGTGGATGCCGGGGCGCAGCGCGATCTCGCCGGGGCAGTTGCCCGCCGCGAAGCCGTCGATCATCACCTGCACGTCCATCGGCTGCAGGTCGTAGCGATTGGCGCCGACGACGTACTCGCCGTTCTCGCCCTTGCGCACGTCGGGGACGCTGAGGTCTGCGAGCACCGCGCGGAAGGTGACCTTCACCTCGGCGGGCGCGGCGGCGGCGGCGGCGCGCATGCGCGCGTCGGCGACGGTGGCGCGCACCGCGGAGCCGATGCGCGAGGCCGCGTCGCGGAGCAGCACGTCGATCACGTCGACCTCGACCTTGAGCTCCTTCGTGTCGCGCTTGGCGAAGTCGCTCTGCACGGTGGACGCCGCGAGGCTCGCACCGGTGACGCCGTCGATCACGCCGTAGGTCGTCGCGAGCGTCCACTGCTCGACGTCGGTCGCGGTGCCGGTCGAGGCGTCGTCGAGCGTGCGCCGGGACTTCTGCAGCTGCGAGATCGAGGCCGTGAGGATCAGGTCGGCCTGCATCTGTGCGGCGAGCTGCGTCGCGGAGGTGCGGTCCGAGAGCAGGCGGTCGACCGTCTCGGCGTCGGGGCCGGCGGTTCCGGCGTTCGCGCCTGCGGGCGCGAGGCGGTTGACGGCGTTGACGACGTCCTCGCGGCGGACGATCTCCACGCCCGGACCGGTCGCGTCGGCGGAGACGAGGTCCTCGAAGACGGAGACCTTCTCCGCGGGGACGGACGCCGGGCGCTGCTTCACGAAGATTGCCATGCGCATCGGCCTCGAGGCCGAGGGCGCGCCGCCCTCGGGCACG
>JAIYBS010000303.1 GCA_027488415.1 Planctomycetaceae bacterium
ACCATCGGAAGGAGTTCTTCCGTATTCCGCTCGATAAAATCCGATCCGATCTCTCAAGGCTCGGGGTTGAAGCGGAGTGGTCGATGGAATCGGAACTAGAGCCGCTCGAATACCTCGAGACGCGCGAGATCGAGCGCCGGCTGGAGAGTGATCCGAGCGAGCGGGCGAAGTGGTTGAGTCAACAGAAACAGCGATTCGGGGTCCACTCGGCTGAGCAGCCGGCGTGGGCAGCTGCCATTGGGGCGGATTCGCTGGGGTCGGACGAATCGGGCTAATGTGTCGCTGTGAGTGCCATGCGAGGGCATGAACGACGGGCGGTCGCTGAGAGGATCCACGAGCGATGAGAGCCCGTCGCGGCATCGGGGCCATTGGGCCGAGTCCCGCGATTTCTGTCCTGCGTCTCAGAACTCCTCCGACTGCGAGGCTTTTGTTCAGGCCTATGGTCGCAGGCGATACGTTGTCGACCTTTCCCAAAAGCGCAGCAACCGAAGGCCAGGCCTTCGGTTGCAAGCTTGAGAGCGGGTGAAGGGACTTGAACCCTCGACATCCACCTTGGCAAGGTGGCACTCTACCACTGAGTTACACCCGCAAACGTCCGGTGGGGGCGCGCGTGCGCTACTTCGAACATCGCGCGCGCCCCGACTCGGAACGCGGAATTGTACGACAGCCTCCGTCGCCGCGCAAGTGCCTGCACGGCTTGATAACTCGCGGGACGTTCGATTTTCGCGCTTCCTAGCGTCATTACGATCCCCCCTATGGACCGCCGCATCAACTCGCCCGCGCTCGCGCTCGGCATCTGCTCGCTGCTCATCCCCGTGGTGCTCGCGCTCGGCTCGTGCTGGGCCATGCAGTCGGTGGACGCGCCGCGTGCGGTCGTGGTGATCGCCGTCGCGGAGACCGGCGCGCAGTCCCCGCTCGGCGTGCCCGCCGGCATGGGTGCGGCGCTCGCCTTCGCCTCGGGCGACGGCGCGACGCTCTTTGACGTGCAGCGCGTCGACACGCGCAGCGACAACGCCGCCGCCGCGCAGGCCGCCGCCATGGCCGCGAAGGGCGCCTCGATCGCCGTCGGCTTCACCGACAGCGACCCCGCGCTCGCCGCCGCGCCCGCGTTCACGAAGCGCGGCGTGCCGGTAGTGGTGATCGGCGCCACCGACCCGGCGCTTCCCGCCCGCTGCGGCCCGGGCACGTTCCTCGCGTGCTTCGGCGACGACGCGCAGGCGATCGCCGGCGCGGAGTTCGGCGCCGCCCGCTTCGGGAAGCGCGCGGCGGTGATCTTCGACTCCCGCCGCGACTACACGCGCACGCTCGCGGGCTTCTTCCGCACGCACCTCGGCTCCAAGCTCGGCGGCTCGGCCGTCGCCGAGTTCGACCTTGCCTCCGTGGCCGCGCCCGCGATCGCGCCGCACCTCCTGGAGATGTCGAAGGACATCGACTTCGTCTACGTCGCGCTGCAGCCCGAGCAGGTGGCCGACGTCTTGAAGTCCGTGCGCTCGGCGCTTCCCTCGATGCCGATCGTCGGCGGCGACGGGCTCGACTTCGAAGGCGTGCTGCAGGTCGCCGGCGCTCCGGCGTCGGGCGTCTTCTACACCACCCATGCGTGGCTCGGGCAGGGCGCGAGCCCCGAGGCCGCCGCGTTCGCCGCGTCCTACGCGAAGGCGAACGCCGGCATGCAGCCCACCGCGTTCTCCGCGCTCGGCTACGACGCCGCGATGCTTGCCGTCGACGCGCGCCGCCGCGCCGGGAGCGACGCGCCCGCGGCCATCGCCGCCGCGCTCGCCGCCACCCGCGACTTCCGCGGCGTCACCGGCACCATCAGCTACGCCAACGGCCCCGTACCCGCGAAGGACGTGTGGGTGATCGAGGTCAAGGCCGGCACGCGCGCGCTCGCGCAGCGGTGGTCGCCGGGGCGGTGACCGCAGGTTCCATGCGCGTCTCGCTGGCGTGCCCGGAATCCCCGCGATCGGCTCGCGTTACGGCACCGGTCCCCACGCGCCGAGCAGGATCGCGAGGTCGGCGCCGTCGACGGAGAGGTCGAAGTTCAGGTCACCGGGGCTGTTTTCGACGAGGCCCCGGAACATGCCGACCAGGATTCCGACGTCCGCGCCGCTGACGACGCCGTCGCCGTTGAGGTCGGGGCTTCGCGGCCCGACGCGCACCGACTCGGTGCGCACCTTGCCCGAGAGCGCGGCGCCCGCGGTGGGTGCGCCCATCGCGACGTGCCAGCCGGTGGTCACGACGACGGAGCCGAAGGAGGTCTCCGCCTCGCCGGCGTGCATCGACCGGAGCGTCACCTCGCCGGTGTCGTGGTTGAAGTCGTAGACGGCGACCTTCCCGTCGCGCGCCTCGTCCGCGGCGCTTGATGTTCCGACAACGAGCGTGCCGAGCCGCAGGGAGACCGCCGCGCCGAAGCCGAGGCACTCGCCCTCGAAGGGCGACGTGATCACGGTCCGCACCGCGTGCGGCGGCGCGGCGTCGAGCACGAAGACCGTGCCCTCGTCCGCGGGCTGCCCGTACGCGCCGGGCGCCCCCACCACGAGGAACGCGCCGTCGTGGTCCATCGCGCGACCGAAGCCCATCGCCGGCGCCCCCGCGACGACCGGTGCCGGGAGGGTTCCCTCGTAGAGCGGCTCCGCCCCGGCGGCGCCGAAGACCGCGACCGCGCCGCCGTTGCGGTCGATGCTCGCGAAGACGCGATCGCCGTCCGTCGCGATCGCCGCGCCGAGCTTGTCGGACGCCGCCGGCTTCGGCATGGTGAACGCCATCGCCTGCTGCCAGCCGACGTCGGTGACGAAGCGGAAGCTATGCACGCGTCCGGAATCGGCCGCGGTGCCGTTGTCGGCGCCCGGCGAGGACACGAAGACCCGGCTGCCGGAACCGTCGGACGCGGGGCGCACCGCCACCGCGCTTCCGAACTGGTCGCCGCCCCGGGTCTCGGGCGTCGGGACGAGCTGCGTTCCGAGGATTCCGACGGGGTTCAGGTAGGTGACGTTGCCGAACACCTCCGCCTTGCCGCCGCACTCGCGGCCGAGGGGTGCCTGGCTCACCGCGCCGCGGGCGCGCGGCGATCCGGCGACGAGGACCGAGCCCGAGTGCGCGATGGTGGCGCCGAAGCCTCCGCCGGCCTGCGGCTGCGAGCTCGCGAACATGCCGTTGAACTGCCACTCGAGCGTCACGGAGTCGAAGGTCCACGCCTCGATGACGCCGCTCTGTCGGGCGTTCGCCGAGGCGAAGGGTGCGCCCATCCAGATCGTGCCGGTGACGGCACCGAACGAGCTGGCCGTGCTGGTCGGGGCCTGCGCCGCGGCGATCGCGGCTCCCGCGCACCCCTGCGACTGCGGCGCGATCGGGAAGACGGTTGCCGGGATCCAGTCGGCGGAGGTCGAGGCGCAGAGCGCCACGGTCAGCGCGGAGGCGGCGGAGGTTCGGAGGTCGAAGGCTGTGTTGCTCATCGGGTGATTCCTTTCACTTCGCCTTCAGGAGGTCGCGCCCGAGGATTCCCTCGGTCGTCAGGAGGTGCGCGCTGTTTCGGAAGCCGTCGATCGCCTCGTTGGCCCAGACGCCGCCCGCGCCGTACGGCGTGTCGCGGCTCCACAGCCCGTCGCCCGTCTGCTGCGCCGCCATCTCGTCATCCGCGGCGAAGGTCGACATCGGGACGAACGACCAGTGGCCGTCGTAGAAGATCGCGCCAGGCTGCGACCCGGGTCCCGCATTGAAGCGGTAGGGGTTCGGGAAGCTCGGCGACCCGGGCTGGGCCAGCGCCGGGGGCTGCTGGCACCACCGCTGCTCCATCAGTCGCGTCTTGGTGTCGGGGTACGCCGCGATCGACGCCGTGGGCGTGATGTACGCCTGCGGATGGTCGTCCGGTGCGCGGAAGCCGCCGTCGCGCGGCGCCCGGAAGGTGCCGACGCCCCAGATCGCCGCCGGACTCTGGCCGTAGGTCGAGGTGAATCCTTCGGCAAGGTTCGAGTACTCCGCTGCCGATCCGAACGCAGTGGCCTGGAGCTTCTGATAGACGAGCTCGTCGTTCGGCGAATAGAACACGGGGTCGTAGAAGCGCGTGGAGATGTACTCGCGCAGTCCGCGTGCGTTGATGAGGGTCCACGATCCGAAGCCGGTGGCGAATCCGTTGACCGCACCGGTCGTGCCGCCGATCACCATCGGCATCAGGGCGACCCAGTTCCCGCAGTTGCCCGGATAGGTCTGGCAACCGGGCCCGATGCCCGGGACCCAGTATCCCCAGAGACCCTCCGAGGCGTCCGTCCCGAGCACGAGGGCCGGCGGACACGCGGAGTTGCGGTAGTCGGAGCACCCGTTGTAGTGACCCATCGCGTCGTTGGTCTTGGACCACTGTCGGCCGTTCCAGGTGGCCTCGTACGCGCCGCACCCGTCGGCGATCCGCCGCAGGTTGTTGGCGGACACCATCATGCCCGAGCGGTACGTGCCGCTGCCGAGCATGGGGAGAACGGCAGCGAGCAGGGTCACGAGGACCGCCGCGGCGATGGCTGTTTCGAGGATGGTGAACCCGAACTTCCCGGGCCGGCGTGCGTCGGCGTTTCTCATGATGTCGGTCCTCCAGGATCCCGGACTCGTCAAGAGAAGTTACGCCGACTGCGGGCGGATTGATCGCGGGATCCCATCGGATTCGGCAAATTGCCGTCGCTGAACAGCCGGGAGCCGCGGGTCGTTTACGGGCACGCACCCCACTGCGAGAGCAGCTCGCCCAGGTCCGCGCCGCTCACGATGCCGTCGCCGTTGAGGTCGCCGGTCGCGCTCAGGCCCCAGTTGCTCAGGAGCAGGCCGAGGTCGGCGCCGTTCACCACGCCGTCGTGCGCGCTGAAGGGGGCGATGTCCGCGGGGCACGCGCCCGGGTAGCTGTTCGGGTCGGCGGGGTCGGTGCCGGCGAGCACCTCGTCGCGGTCGAGCGCGTCGTCGCCGTCGCGGTCGATGCCCATGCGTCGCGCCGCGGCCGCGGGCACCAGCGTGTAGGTGACCTCGCTGCCGCCCGTCGCGCCGGCGAGCAGCGCGGCGGGCGTCAGGCTCTCGCTGCTTGCGTCGCTCACGAACTGCCCGCCCTGGAGCACCCAGCCGCGGGCCGCGCCGTCGCGCATGCCCTTGGCGACGAGCCCCACCTGCGCGGACTGGCCGGTCGCGATGGTGATGAACTGCGTGATGCGCGCCGCGTCGTCGCCGGCGCCGCCCGTATTCGCCGCCGTCACCTGCTGGCCGATTCCCGCGTGCGTGTCGGTGCCGAAGCTCAGGCAGAACGCCTCGACGTCGCGCCGCTGCTGCGTGCCGCCGCCCGGCAGCGTGTTGAAGCGGAAGCCGATGCTGAGGAGATCCTGCAGCGTGAACTCGTCGCCGCCGTGGTCGAAGCCGAAGCCGCGGTTGCCGGCGAGGCTCGCCTTGCTGGCGCCGATCTTGCGATACGTGTCGCGCATCGGGGAGTTCTTGCGGTTCTGCGGCTCCGCGCCGCCCGGCGCCGGAATGTCGACGCGGTTGTTGGTGCCGGCCGGGCCGGTGTGGCAGTTGACGCACGCGAGCCCGGGGGGCGCGCCGAAGATGAGCGCGGTGTTGAAGATGTTCTGCCCGTTGGCGGCATTGCCCGTGCCGCCCGCGCCCGTCACGACGCCGCCGAAGATCGGCACGGAGGTGCGCAGCGTGTTGTCGATGTTGCGGTTCGGGTTCGGCCCGAAGGTGAGCGACGCGATGTAGTCGTGCAGGCTCGCCATCTCGCTCGCGGTGATCTGGCCGTCGCGGCCCTGCAGCGCGACGTACGCCTCGTTGAATTCCTCGAGGTTGTCCTTCTCGCCGCGCCAGTGGAACGGCTCGTTGCCGATGATGCCGATCAGCGTCTGCGTCGTGAGCGGGCCCTTCATCGGGTGCCACGCGATGCAGCCGCCCGGCACCTGGCACGTCTCGTCGAAGGCCTGCACGGCGCCCTGCGGGTTGCCGAGGTCCCAGCTCATGCGGTCGCTGCGCGCGTCCACGTGGCACGACGCGCAGCTCGCCTGGCCGAGGCCCGAGGTGAGGTGCGTGTCGAAGAGGAATCGGCGGCCCGCCTTCGCCGCCGCCGGCGTCGGGTCGTTGAACGCGATGCGCGCGAGCTCGGCGTTCGTCGCGGTGCTGACGGTCGAGACCGAGCCGTCGAAGCGATTGAGCACGTAGAGCCGCGCGCCGTCCGCGCTCAGGACGAGGCCGGTCGGGCCCTCGCCGACGTTCACGGTCGCCACGCGCGCGCCGCCCGTGCCGAAGGCGATCACGTTGTTCGAGCCGAGTCCCGCGGTCCAGGTGACGCCGTTCGCGCCGATCGCGACGCCGCGCGGGTCGCCGATCGACTGCAGGCGGTTGAGGACGCCGGTGGTGGGCGAGGCGTAGCTCAGGTGCGGGTTCATGTCGACCACGCTGCCCGGTCCGGCGCCGCCCGCGAGCCGCGCGGCGACGCACTTCACGAAGACGCCGTTCACGTTCTGCTCGAAGCGCAGCTCGTTTCGGCTCTCGAGGCCGACGGCCACCACGTCGCCGTTCGGCGCGGTGCCGATGCCGGCGACGATGTTCATGAGCCCGTTCACGTAGGTGACCGCGTTGGTCTGCGCGTTGATCACCGCGATGTCGTGGTCGTGCACGTCCCAGGTGACGAAGTTCGTCCAGTTGCGGCCGTTGCCGTCGAGCCACTGGCCGGTCGCCGTGTCCTTTCGGACGATCTGCCCGACGCGCGGCGCGGCGCCGTTGGTGGCGCTCTTTGCCGGGCTGAACGCGTTGCCCGCGTTCGGCGGCGGGTTCTGGCCGTTGTAGGGGCCGTTCGCGAGGCTGACCGTCGCGTGCGGCAGCGCGGTCGAGTGATTGCCCGACTCGAAGATCGCGAGGTAGACGGTGCTTCCGTCTGGGCTCGCCGTGAGCGCGCGCGGCTGGCTGCCGGCGATCGCCACGTTCGTGACGGCGGCCGGATTTGCCGCGTCGACGACCGCGACGCGCTCGGCGATCGAGAGCGAGACGAACGCCTTCTGCGGCACGCCCGCGAACACCACGTCCGACGGCTCGTCGCCGATGAGGATGGTGCGGCGCACGCGCATCGACGCGAGGTCGATGATGCTCACCGAGTCGGAGATCTGGTTCACCACCCACGCCTCGCCGTTGCCGCGGGCGCGCACGCTGACGGGGTCGAGGCCCACCGGTACCGAGCCGCGCTTGGTGGGGATGCCGCCGACCACGTCGTACACCTCGAGCCGCGCGTCGGCGGTGTTCACCGCGAGGAGCGTCTGGCCGTTCGGCGTGAGGTCGATCGGGTGCGACTGCGGCGACTCCCAGTTCACGTAGCCCGCGGAGGGCCCGCCGGTCTGCGCGAGGGCGGGCAGGGTGCAGGCCGCCGCGAGGACGACGGACGCGGCGCAGGACGTGATCTTCGGGGTGGGGGTGCGCATGCCGGGGTGATTGCCCCGACGGGCGCTGCGGGGACAGGGGCGGAACTCTGGAGCCGCGCTACATCTTCGCGCGCCGCGCCTGGTGCCCCGCGACCAGCGCGTCCCACGAGCCGTCGAACGCCCACGGGTAGTTCTGCCAGCGCCCGATCGAGCCCTTGTTGATGGGGCGGCGCACCTGCTCGTGGCTCAGCGTGAGGACGGTCCGGGTGTTGGCCTCTGGCGCGAGCATCGCGGGCTCCACCGCCACCCCGAGCAGCGCGCAGACGCGGGCGGCATGGCCGGCCGGGTCCTCGACGAGGTCCTCGTACACGATCGCCTCGTGGGCCAGCCCGAGCGCCTTCATCGCGGGCAGCGTGTGCTCCCGCTCGGCCTCCATCACCAGGCGGATCAGCTCGGGGGTGCGCGTCCACGCGAAGGTGCGACCGTTGAAGTTCGAGAGGTGCAGGCTCACCGCGGTGTCGCGCGGATCGCGCGCCATGTGCAGGATCCTCGCGCCCGGCAGGAGCGCCGCGACCGCCGGCAGCAGCCGCCAGGTGTGCAGGCTCTTGTCGACGAGCCAGCGCTTCCCCGCGACGTCCGGCGTCCGCGCGTCGTTCAGGTACAGCCGCTGGAGCTGCGCGCACTGCTCCGCGGGAAGCATGCCGATCCCGCGGGGCCACGCGCCGAGGTGCTGCAGCGCGTTCCCGAGCGCGGGGATGCCCTCGTACTCGCCGATGCCGGCGACCTCGGAGTGCCGGTCGAGCATCTGCTCGAGCAGCGTCGTGCCGCTGCGCGGCATTCCGGCGACGAGCGCGATGCCCTCGACCGGCGGGACGCGCACCTCGAACCACGGCTTGCCGCGCCCGACGAGCTGCCGCTGCAGCGCGATGTCCTCGCGGAAGGCGTAGTCGTCGAAGGGCGCGGTGGTCGACTGGTGCAGGAAGCCGGCGAGATCCCACGCGCGTCGGTATTCGCCGAGCGCATCGAGCAGCGTGACGGCCTCGAAGCCCGCGTTGCGGCGCGCGCCCGGGTCGCCCGCGCCGCGGGCGATCGACTCGAGCTCCGCGGCCGCGGCCCCCCGGTCGTCCGCGGCCCGCGCACGCGCCGCGAGCACGCGTCCGCGGAGGTCGGCGAGCCACGGCCCGCCCGCGGCGACCAGCGCGCGCATCTCCTCGCGGCGGCCGGTGCGATGCAGGATGTCGACCAGGAAGCAGTGCGCGTCGACGGAGTTCGGGGCCCCCGCGGCGATGAGCGCGCGCAGGCGGTCGATCGC
>JAIYBS010000299.1 GCA_027488415.1 Planctomycetaceae bacterium
CCAGCAGATTTACAGTCTGCCCTCGTTGGCCACTTGAGTATCCGCCCTTGGGTTGTCGCCCGGGACGCCGGGCACGCTTCGCGAGGCGAAGGAGGGGCATTGTACCAATGCCCCGCCCTGTGCCGGCGGCGTGGGTCATCAGCGGTTATCCCGCGGAATTCCCGAATCAGTCGCGGACGTCGATCGAGACGATCTTGTCGCCGGCCTTGATCGCGTCGATGACCTCGAGGCCCTTCGTCACCTTGCCGAAGCAGGTGTGCATGCGGTCGAGGTGCGCGGTGTTGCTGCGGCTGTGGCAGATGAAGAACTGCGACCCGCCGGTGTCCTTGCCCGCGTGCGCCATCGAGAGCACGCCGCGGTCGTGCCGCTGGTTGCCGCCCGAGGTCTCGCACTTGATCTTCCAGCCCGGGCCGCCGGTGCCGGTGCCGTTCGGGCAGCCGCCCTGGATCACGAAGTCCGGGATCACCCGGTGGAAGGTCAGGCCGTTGTAGAAGCCCTGCTTCGCGAGCTTGGTGAAGTTGGCGACGGTGTTCGGGGCGTCGGCGTCGAAGAACTCGACTTCCATGTCGCCCTTGGCGGTCTTGATGGTGGCACTGGACATAGGCGGGGGATCCTACTGGCAAAGCCGCCGACCGGACTTGAACCGGCAACCTCGAGATTACAAATCACGTGCTCTGCCAATTGATGAGCTACGGCGGCGTCCTGAACGCCACGGCCGGCGGTCGGTCCATGAAGAAGCAAACGGGCCGAGGTCAGGGCACCGTGATCGTCCGCCACGCGGTCCAGGCCGATCCGACCGGACCGTTCACAGCACGCACCGCGTAGCGGTACTGGCCGGCCGGAACCGCGGACTGCACCAGCCGCGTGCTGTTCGGCGCGAGCGAGTACACGACCTGGCTGCCCCAGAGGCCGCCCGCGTTCCGCTCGCGGCGCACCTCGAAGCCCGTCTCGTTGGTGGAGCGATCGCGCCAGGAGACCGTCACGGTCGTGCCGCTGCGGGTCACGGCCAGGTTCGACGGAATGGTCGGCGCCACCGGGTTCGCCACGGTGATGCTGCGCGTCACCGAGGTCGCGAGACCGGCCGAGTCGACGGCGCGCGCCGTGATGACGTGCGAGCCGACCACCAGGTTCGTCACGGTGAAGCTGCCGCCCACGCCGATCTGGCCCTGGAGGCTCGAGCTCCAGGTCATCGACGCGGTGAGCACGCCGTCCTGCGTGTCCTGCGCGGTACCGGTGAAGGTGACCGCCGTGCCCACCGTGAAGGTCGAGCCCGCGGTCGGCGAGGTGATGCCCACCACCGGCGCCGTGTTGACGGGCGGCGCCATGATGCCGAGCGCGGCCGCGGCGTTCAGGACGCCGCCGGTGACGCAGAGACCCGAGAGGCCGGGCACCGGGCGGGAGGTCGACAGGATGCGCGACCGGACCTGGGTGTACGTCCACGTCGGGTTCTGGATGTAGACGAGCGCCGCGACGCCGGCGACGTGCGGGCCGGCCATCGACGTTCCGTTCAGGAACGCGTAGCCGGTCGCGCCGTAGGTGGAGTACGTGTTCACGCCGGGCGCGCCGATGTCGACGGAGGTCGCGCCGAAGTTCGAGAACGAGGCGCGGGCGTCGTTGTTGTCGGTGGCCGCCACCGAGATGATGTTGTCGAGGTTGTACGCCGCCGGGTAGGACGGGGTCGTGTCGCTGTTGGCGCCGTTGTTGCCCGCGGAGGCGACGAACACGTGACCAACCGTGCGCGACGCGCCGATCGCGTCGTAGAGGGCCTGCGAGAAGCCGCCGCCGCCCCACGAGTTGTTGGAGACCTTGACGTTCTTGCGGGTCACGTACTGCACCGCGAGGATCGCGTCGGAGGTGAATCCGCCGGTCGGGCCAAGGAAGCGAAGCGCCATCAGCTTGCAGTTCCACGCGACGCCGGCAACGCCGATGCCGTTGTTGCCGACCGCGCCGACCGTTCCCGCCGTGTGCGTGCCGTGGCCGCCGTCGGTCGGGTCGTTGTCGATCGAGAAGAAGTCCCAGCCGCGGACGTCGTCCACGTAGCCGTTCGCGTCGTCGTCGATCCCGTTGCCGGCGATCTCGCCGGCGTTGGTCCAGATGTTCGCCGCGAGGTCGGGGTGGTCGAGCTGCGTGCCGCTGTCGATGATCGCCACGACGAAGTTCGCGTCGCCCGTGGTCACGCCCCACGCATCCGTCGCGCGGATGTCGGCGCCGGCGACCCCGGGGTCGGCGTTCACGGTCTGGCCGGTGTTCGACATGCCCCACAGCTGCCCGAAGGACGGGTCGTTCGGCACGACCGCGCCCGCGCGCACCACGAAGTCGGGCTCCGCGTACTCGACGATGCCGCGCAGCTTGCCGAGCGCGATCACCGCGTCCTCGACCTTGCCCGACACCTCCATGTGGACGAGCCCGGGGACCAGATCGTACTGCTTCAGCACCTTGCCGCCAACGAGCGCCAGCGCGTTGGCGCGCTCGCCCGCGGTGGCCCGCGGCGAGAACTTGACCAGCACCGAGAAGGGGTCGTACTTGAGGTCGGGCTCGACCAGCAGGATCCGCTTCGAGAGCGGAAGATCGTCGTTCCCGACGGGCGCGAGCTGCGCATGGGCCGCGAACGACGCGAGGGACGCTCCGACGACCGCCGAGGCGGCGAGGGCGCGACGAAGGGTGCGCTGGATCGACATGTCTCTGATGCTCCTGGATCGACGCAAACGAGGATCGGACCGCGTCCGACCCACCTACCGAGAGAAGAGATCTGCCACGTCAGATGCCTCCCGTCTGCCCGAAATCCGCGGAATCACCAAAGTGACCTCGCAAACCGCCCCGCCAGAATCCGATAACCGACATCGGAAAGCCGCCGACCGGACTTGAACCGGCAACCTCGAGATTACAAATCACGTGCTCTGCCAATTGAGCTACGGCGGCGGACCACCGGATTCTATCAGCCGATGATCGTGCGCCGCCGCTTCACGTAGTCCCACACCACGAAGCGGTCGAGCTCCTGCCCCGCCACGAAGAACACGCGCCCGCCCGTGCCCTCGGCCATGCGGTGCGCGAACTGCACGTCGTCCTCGGTCTGGCTCCAGCTCGGCAGCAGGAACACGTTGATGGTGATGCCCGCCTCCTTGCAGCGCATCGCCTCGCGCATGGTCTCGCGCTCCGTGCGCGGGTCGGGCGGGTAGAGCATGAAGAGGCTGCTGTCCTCGAAGTGCGCGGTCGGCAGGCCGTCGGTGATCAGCATGACCTGGCGGTTCGGCGTCGGTCGCCCGCCGAGCCACTGCCGCGCCAGCTGCAGCGCGCGCTGGATGTTCGTGAAGTGGAGCGGCAGGTCCATCTCGGTGATCTCGGGGTCGGACATGTCGGCCCGCAGCCGCACCACCGGCTCGTGGATCGTGACGGGCTTCGGCATGATCGACGCCACCTCGCCGGGCGCGCGCAGCCGCGCGAGCGTGTACATCTCGATGAACTGCAGGAAGTCGCCGGGGTACTCGCTGCGGATCAGCCCGTCGAGCGCGAGCGCCATGCGCTTGGCCTGCACGTACTGGCCGCCGTGACGCATGGAGCCCGACATGTCCATGATGACCGCGGTCGCGCACTTCGGCTGCTGGCGCGTGCGGTGCACCACGATGTCGTCGCCGCGCATGCG
>JAIYBS010000157.1 GCA_027488415.1 Planctomycetaceae bacterium
GAAGAAGCCCGCCTCGACGATGCCGCCCGTGCCCTTCTCGAGCATGTCCGCGCGGAACGCCACGAGGTCGGGGATGCCGACGCCCGCCACGAACACCGGCGTGCGCATCGCCGCGCGCATGCCCTTCGCGCCGGTCGCGGCGACGACGCCCACCTGGCCCTGGTCGCAGTCGGCGCGCGGAAGCACGAACATCGCCGCCACGTCGTCGCCCGAGTGGCGCGAGGTCGGGCCGGCGAACGAGCCGTTGCGCACGTCGATCGAGGTGCTGTCACCGATCACGGCGTCCCACGCGCCGTTCTCGTCGTGGTTCCCGTAGAGCACCACGTTGCGGCCGCGGTACTGCGCCGGGTCGAACGCGCGGTCGGCGATGATCTCGAACCGACCGTTGCCGCGCACCCACCACTGATCGGCGTCGTAGCGCGCCTTGGCCATGAGCAGCGCGTCGGCCGCGTCGTCGCCCTTGGTGCCGACCACCGCGACGAACCCGTGCGCGAAGGCGTTCTTGAACGGCCCGCCGCGCGCGGGCTTCTTCTCGTGCGTGCCGGGGCCCGCGCCCTCGAGCGCCCACTCGGCCTTGCCGGCCTTGCCGGGCGCGCGCACCAGGTGCAGGTGCGCGTCCTTCGCGGCGGGCGCCTCGAGCTCGGTGCCGTCGACGGTGACCTTCGTGGGCGCGCCGCCCGCGATCGGCGGCGCGAGGTGGAGCCGCGACACGTTCGAGGTCGTGACCGTCACCGCGCGCTTCGCGGGGTCGACCGACGCATCGACGACCGAGACCTCGAACGGCTTCTCCTGCTGCAGCACGCGCGCCCAGCCGTTGCGGCTCGAGACCTGCGGCGACACGGTGCGGAAGCGGACCGAGAGGTTCGTCTCGGGCGCAGGCAGCGCGTGTCGGAAGAGGAACTGCGTGAGCGGCGGCCAGTCGACGCACTCGTTGCCCCACCAGTGGCCCGCGCCGGGCCGCTCGTAGTAGCAGAAGTCCGGGTGGCTGATCGCCGCGAGCTCGCGGAACATCTCGCGCGCCTCGCTCACGGGCACGTTGTCGTCGGCGTCGCCGTGCAGCACGTAGACGCCCTGCTGCAGGTAGTTCTCCTTGAGCGCGAGCGTGTCGCTCGCGCGCCCGGCGCGCAGGAGCATCGCCGCGGCGGGGTCGGTTGCGGCCCCGTCCTTCGCGGCCGCGCCCGCGGCGGTGGCGCCGACGTAGCTGCCGAAGCTGATCCAGCCCGCGCTCGGCGCGATCGCCGCGAACTCGCCCGGGAAGTGCGCCCCGAGCTGCCACGTGCCGTGGCCGCCCATCGAGTGGCCGGTGAGCCACTGGCGGCGGTCGTCGTGCACGAGCGTGGCCCGCGCGTGCGCGGCAGCCTCGGCGAAGTCGATGCGTCCCCAATCCTCCCAGTCGAACCCGAACGGGCGGCGGTTGGTGGGGCACACCACGTGCGCCTCGTCCTTCGGCGCGTACGCCGCGGCCTGGCTCGTGGCCTCGACGCTCGCGCCGTGCACGCTGAAGAGGATGCCCGGCTTCAGGTCCTTCTCGGTGCGGTCCGCGGTCGAGGGCACGAGCGCGTAGTACTGCGCGCTGCCGTCGATCGTGCTCGTGCGCGTCACCACGCGGCGGTCCGTGCTCGAGACGGTGCGCAGGTCGACGGAAGACGAGTGCAGCTCCTTGCCGTCGCGCGCGATGAGCGTCACCTTCGCGGCACGCACGGCGCCGGGCTTGCCGGCGCTCGACGCGGAGAAGCGCGCGGGCAGCGCGACCTTCTTCACGGTCAGCGCGGGCATGGAATGCAGCTCGACCCACGCCTCCTCGGCCGGCAGGTCGCTCTCGACGCGGATGCGCGCGCCCGCGAGCGGCGCGCCGGACGCGTTCACGACCACGACGCCGACGGGCCCGTCCGTGTCGCGCCCGGCGACGAGGTTCGGCACGAGCGCATCGCCCGCCGCGACGAACGCGGGCGCGGGCGGGGCCACGAGCCGCGCGCGGAGCGAGCCGCGGCCGCACGAGAACAGGAAGTCGTTCGTGCCCTTGCGCAGCGCCACCGGCACCTGCACGAAGCCCCACGAATACGGGTCGCCGCCGCGCGGCTCGCCGTTCACGAAGACGCTGCCGTGGCCCTGCGCGTCGAGCATCATCACCGCGTCGGCGGGCGCGTCGAAGGTGGCGTGCACGTAGCCGCCCGCGAACGGCGTGCCCTGGCCGCCCGAGAAGGTGCCGTCGTCGCCGGCCTTCACCTCGGACCACGTGCCGCCCGCGAACGCCGCGCCGGCCTTCGGCGCGACCCACCGGTCGTTCACGATCTCCATCTCGAGCGCGTCGACGCGCGCCATCGTCCGCGACGCGCTGCGGGGCGCCGGCACGGCGATCCCGAGGCCGGACGTGAACCGGAACCCGTCGTCCGCGGCGAATGCGAGGGCGTGGAGCGTGAACGCTGCGGCGACCGCGATCTTCATGCGCGGAAGGCTACCGCCGCGCCGAAAATCGTCCCGTTCCTCCGGGACGGATTTGTCACCACGCGCCGAGCAGCATGCCGACGTCCGCGCCGTTCACCCTGCCGTCGCCGCTGAGGTCGCCGTAGACCATGCCGACCTCGCCCGTCCGACCCCACTCGCCGAGCAGGATGCCGAGGTCCGCGCCGCTCACCCGTCCGTCGAGGTTCAGGTCGGCGAAGCTGCGTCCGCGCGTGGCCGCGCCGAACGCTCGCACGAGCCCGTGGCCCTCGACGAAGAGCGGATCGGGGTGAAGCCCCGCGGCATCGCTCCGCGACGCCGTCGCGAAGAGCGCCTCGCGGAGCGACGCGACCCCGTAGTCGGGGCGCGCCTGCAGGATGCACGCGCACGCGGCCGCGACGAGCGGCGTGCTCAGGCTGGTGCCGCTCACCGCGGAGAGCCCGGTCGTGTTCGTCGAGTGCACGGTGACCGTGGCCACGCCGCACGCGGTGAGCTCGGGCTTGAGGCGACCGTCCGCGGTGGGCCCGCTCGAGGAGAAGCCCGCGATGTTCCCGCCGAGGTCGGCCGCTCCGCAGGTGATCACGTTGAACGCGTCGGCCGGGGCGATGATCGAGCTGGTCGCCGGGTTCGCGTCGTGGCCGTCGTTGCCTGCCGCCGTGACGCACACCATGCCGTTCGCGGTCGCCGTGTTCACCGCGACGGTCGTCACCGCGGTCGTGCCGTTCAGGTCCGCCTGCGTGTACCAGTCGATGTAGCCGAGCGAGCTCGTCGCGACGTCCGCGCCGTGGAGCTCGACGAACTCGAGGCCCGCGACGTACCAGTCCTCCTCGATCTGCGTCTCGGTCGGCACGTTCTCCGTCTTCGCGAGGACGTACTGCGCGTCGAACGCGCCCCCGACGAGCGAGCCCGGCAGGTACGCGGCCATCGTGCCGAGGATCCACGTGCCGTGCTTGTGCTGGTTCGGGTCGTCGCCGGGCTCGGGCCCGGTGTTGCCGTCGTTGTTGATGAAGTCCCACTCGGCAATCAGCCGCAGCGGGTGCGCCGGATTGGTGAACGACTCGTGCACCTTGTTGAAGCCGCTGTCGAGGACGCCGATCACCATGCCCTGTCCGGTCATTCCCCACGAGTGCAGCCTGGGAAGCTCGATCTGCCGCAGCTGGTCGATCGACGCGCCGTAGTCGGTCGCGGAGCCCCAGCCCTCGGGCGGCGGCACCATCCGCTCGTCGCTCCATCCGGAGCGGCCGCGGCCGACGAGTTCCACGTGCGTGACGCCTGGCAGCGCGGCGAGCGCCTTCCGCTGCTCGGGCGTCGCCATCGCGCTCACGGCGTTGAGCCAACGGCTCCGCGCGCGCACCGAGGCGCCGGTACCGGCGACGGCCTCCGAGTGCGCTGCCGCGACCGGCACGTCGGCGCGGTCGAAGAGGCCCGGCAGCGTGCGGCGCTTCGCGCGACGCTCAAGCGCCCGCGGCGTGAGCGCGGTGTCGGCGAGCGACGCCGGCATCGCGCGGTCCTCGGCGAAGAACACCCACACGGGCACGGCCGCGTCCGGCGCGGGGGCACCGAGAGCGAGGCAGGCCTGCAGCAGGCCGCTGGCGGCGAGGGCGGGGATCGGCATCGCGTGAATGGTTACGCGCGAGCGAGCCCCGCGCCACGGGAATCCGGGCGGATTGGCGGGTTATTACCTACGATCCCCGTCCCATGTCCACCTCCGCCCACGCCACCCCCGTCAAGACCATCGCCGTCCTCGGCGCCGGAACCATGGGTTCCGG
This sequence comes from Planctomycetaceae bacterium, assembly GCA_027488415.1. Lineage (GTDB taxonomy): Bacteria > Planctomycetota > Phycisphaerae > Phycisphaerales > SM1A02 > UBA966. Next base: position 4,212 of record JAIYBS010000157.1, read on the forward strand.
CATCGCCCTCACCGCCGCGCAGGCGGGCATCGCCGCCATCCAGGTCGACCCGAGCGCGGCCCAGCTCGAGAAGGCGAAGGCGTACCACGCGAAGACGCTCGCGCGCGCGGTCGAGAAGGGCAAGATGCAGCAGGCCGACGCGGACGCCGCGCTGAAGCGCATCTGCTACGTGGGCAGCATGGCCGAGGCGAAGGGCGCGGACTGGGCCGTCGAGGCCGCCACCGAGAACGTCGAGGTCAAGAAGAAGATCTTCAAGGAGATGCAGGCGACGTTCCCGGCGCACGCGGTGCTGGCGACGAACACCTCGAGCATCAGCATCACCGACCTCGCGAGCGCCGTCGGCGCCGACGCGCACCGCGTGATCGGCATGCACTTCTTCAATCCGGTGCCGATCATGGCACTGGTCGAGGTGATCAAGGGCCTCGCCACGAGCGACGAGACCACGCAGCGCACGATCGACCTCGCGATCGCCATGGGCAAGACGCCCGTGCCCGCGAACGACCGCGCCGGATTCGTCTCGAACCGCGTGCTGATGCCGATGATCAACGAGGCGTTCCACGCGTGGATGGAGGGCGTCGCGAAGCCCGAGGACATCGACCAGATCATGAAGCTCGGCTGCAACTTCCCGATGGGCCCGCTGCGCCTGGCCGACTTCATCGGCCTCGACGTGTGCCACGACATCATGATGGTGCTCTACCGCGAGCTCGGCGACCAGAAGTTCTTCCCGTGCCCGCTGCTGCGGCAGCTGGTGCAGGCGGGCCGCCTCGGCGACAAGAGCGGTCGCGGCGTGTTCGAGTACGGGAAGAAGTGAGATGGGCGTCCCCGCAGACCTCGATCACCTGGTGTTCGCGTGCGCCGACCTCGAGGCCGGCATCGCGTGGGCCGAGCGCACCTTCGGCGTGCGCCCGTCGCGCGGCGGCGCGCACCCGCAGTGGGGCACGCACAACGCGCTGATGTCGCTCGGTCGCGGGCGCTACCTCGAGCTCATCGCGCCGGACCCGGCGGCCGCGGCGGCGGGCCGCGCGAACGTCGCGGGCCGCGCGCTCTTCGGCATGTCCGAGGGCGACGCGCCGGGCGGCGAGCCGCGGCTCACGACGTGGATGGTCCGCTCGCGCACGATCGAGACGCTCCTCGGCAACGCGCTCAAGGCGGGCGTCGACCTCGGCCGCGTGCAGGGCGGCTCGCGCCTGCGCGCAGACGGCACCGAGATCAGCTGGCAGATCGCCGTTCCTTCCGCGCGCCCGATGGGCGGCTGCGTGCCGTGGCTCATCGACTGGGGCTGGAGCGAGCACCCGAGCGCCGCGCTCCCCGAGGGCGCGCGCCTCGACTGGATGGAGGTGACGCACCCCGAGCCCGCGCGCGTGCGTGCGGCGCTCGAGGCGGTCAACTGCGGCGGCGTGGACGTGCGCGAGGGGCGCGAGCCCGGCGTGCGCGTGGGGATCGCGTGCCGGCGTGGCGTGGTGGTGGTGTGAGGATCACGGTGCCGACGGGCCCCACCGGGTGAGCAGGATCCCGAGGTCCGTGCCGCCGACGGTTCCGTTGCCGTCGAGGTCGCCGAGTCCGTCCTTCGGCGCAGTTCCCCAGTCCGCGAAGAGCAGGGCGATGTCGGC
>JAIYBS010000154.1 GCA_027488415.1 Planctomycetaceae bacterium
GGAAAGCCCCGACTCGAACCGTCGGAATCCAGCGGTTGACGAACCCGCACAGCCTCGGAAATTGGTGCCACCTTTACCTGGAACGGATTTCGGATTTCGTGACCGTCCAGCAGCGGTGAATCCGGCGGTTGCGGAAGTCGTCGGGCACCGTGCGCGCGCTGATCTCGCGCGCCGCGAAGCCGGCCGGCACCAGTGCGTCGTCCCACTTCAGCTGGCGCGAGTTCGTGCTGAAGTAGAGCCATCCGCCCGGCGCGAGCCAGCGCGTGGCCATCTCGACGAGGCGCGGCCAGTCGCGGTCCACCGCGAAGCTGTCCGCCTCCATCCGCTTGCTGTTGGAGAACGTCGGCGGGTCGAGCACGATGTAGTCGTACTCCTCGCCCGCCGCGGGACCCGCGGCGAGGAACTGCAGGCAGTCCGAGTGCACGAGCCGGTGCGCGACGCCGTCGACCTCGAAGCCGTTCAGCGCGAGGTTGCGCCGCGTCCAGTCCTGGTACGTCTTCGACATGTCGACCGTCGTCGTCGCGACCGCGCCGCCCGCGCGCGCATACACCGTGAAGCTTCCCGTGTAGGCGAACAGGTTGAGCACGCGCTTGCCCTGCGCGTAGTGGCGGATGATCGACCGCGTCTTGCGGTGGTCGAGGAACAGCCCCGTGTCGAGGTAGTCGCTGAGGTTCACCTCGAACTTCAGCCCCTGCTCCTCCACCGTGCGCACCACGCCGCGGTCGTCCACCCGGTCGTACTGCTCCGCGCGGTCGCGGATCCGGCCGCGGTACTTCATATGGAGCCGCGACCCCGGCACCTGCAGCCCGTCGAGGATCTCCTCCTCGCAGAGATCCTCGAACGCGCGGACCTTCTCGGGCGTGTCGTCGCGCGTGCGGTTGTAGACCCACGCCACCACGTCGCCGTCGTACCAGTCGACGATCGCCGGGAACTCCGGGATGTCGCGCTCGTAGAGGCGGAAGCACGTGAGGCCGCCGGCCTTCGCCCAGCCGCGCAGGTGCCTCAGCTGCTTCGCGAGTCGGTTGCCGAGCATGGGCACGCCTCCAGGTCGAACACGAGGTCCATCGGGGTCCACCACGCGCCGTCGGGCGCGCCGGGCACGGGACGCTGGAAGCGCCGCATCAGCTCGTCCCACCTGCGGCACTCGGGGTCGCGCGCGTACTGCTGGTAGTCCCGCGCGGGGTCGAAGCCGTCCGGACCCTCGCAGTACATGAAGAGCCGCGTGCCCTGCCGGAAGATCCGCATGCGCGAGATCCCCGCCGCGCGAAGCGACTCAACCACCCGCGGCCACACCGCGCGATGATGCTCCTCGTAGGCGCGGATCAGCTCCGGCTCGTCCACGAGATCGATCGCCTGCGCGAAGCACCGCATGCGGGTCAGGCTACCGCGCGGCTCGTACACTCGCGCACGCGATGCCACGCGGACGCACGCCCCACACCCCCGGCTTCGACGTGCTCGTGCTCTCCGTCGCGAACGACGTCCAGCGCCGGTACGCGGAGCGGATGCTCGACCTGCGCGCGCGGCTCGGCGCCCTCCCGCCGGGACTCGAGACCGTCGTGCTCGCCGACCCGGCCGGCCGCCGCATCGGCAGCGGCGGCAGCACGCTGCTCTGCCTGCAGGCGATCGCGGCGAACGGCGGGATCGCCGGCCGGCGAGCGCTCGTCCTGCACTCCGGCGGCGACTCGCGGCGGCTTCCCTCCTGGAGCGCGATGGGCAAGATCTGGGTGCCGCTCGAGCGACGCGGGCGCGGATCCGACGCGGCTCGCGGCACGCGCCCCACCCGCGGCCTCGAAGCGCGCCCCGCGATCGGCCCCGCCGGCGCGCCCGCGCTCTTCGACCTGATCCTCGCCGAGCTCTCCCGGCTCGCGCTTCCCGCATCGGGCGGCGTCGTCGTCGCGAGCGGCGACGCCGCGCTCCGGCTGGCGGGCGAGCGCATCACCCTCAGCGACGACCACGCCACCGTCCTCACGTTCCCCGGCGACGCCGCGCGTGCGTCGCGCCACGGCGTCTTCGTGCTCGACCGCGCCGGCCGCGTCCGCCGCACGCTGCAGAAGCCGTCGCGCGCCGAGCTCTCGGCCGCCCGCGCGCTCGACGCCCGCGGCCGCGCGCAGGTGGACAGCGGCATCTTCCACTTCCCGCCCTCCGCCTGCGACGCGCTGCTTCGCGGCGCGCGCGGCATGCTCGCGCCGCTCGCGCGCGGCGAGGCAAGCCTCGACCTCTACCAGGAGATCGCGGAGTCGCTCGCCGCCGACGCGACGGCCGATGCGTACCTCGCACGCTTCGCGCCCGGCCGCGATCCGCGCCGCCGCGCGCTCGCCGCGTTCTTCCGCGCCGCGCACGCGACCGCGCTGCACGCGTGCCGCCTCTCCGACGGCCGCTTCCTGCACCTCGGCACGACGCGCGAGCTCGTCGACCGCCTCGCCTCGAGCGAGCCGCAGCGCCTCTTCCCCGACCTGCTCTCGCCCCGCGACGCGCGCTCCGCGGAACGGAACCCCGCGCTCGAGCATGGCCCGCGCGCCGGCCTTCCGTCGGGCATCGCGAAGGCA
>JAIYBS010000208.1 GCA_027488415.1 Planctomycetaceae bacterium
ACCCGAAGGAGATCGCGGCGGCGGTGCGTGAGTACGCGCCTCGCGTTCCCAGGAAGACCGCGTCGGCGACGGAAGGGGGTGACCGGTGAATCCCCGCGTCCTCCTCGCGATCGTCATCGCCGCCGTCGTCGCGCTGCTTCCGTCGCAGGCCCTCGCGCAGGGCGGCGGCAAGCAGCCCGACCCGCGTCCCTTCGCGCTCTTCCGCGACCTGTGGGACACCGCGGGCGACATGCACGGCCCCTGGGTCACGATGACCTGGCAGCCGCAGCTCGAGTACTCGTGGCAGTCCGACGGCGTGCCGAAGAACAACTTCGTGCCGTCGATCTCGTGGCAGGCGTACACGTGGTTCACGCCGGAGCTCACGATGAACGTGAACCTGAGCTTCGACCAGGTGAACACGCCCACGAGCAACGACGACTGGGCCGCCTACGGCGAGGGCGTTCAGGCCGGCGACGTGTGGCTCCAGTGGAGCGACCAGCGCACCGGCATCATCGGCGGCCGCTTCACCGCGCCGTTCGGCCTCGCGCCGCTGATCCTGCCCGGCGTGTTCGACACCAACCTCGTCAACAACTACAGCTTCGGCGGCCTCATGGGCGGCCTCGGCACGCTGTCGACGGGCGACGAAGGCCTCGGTATCCATGCTCTTTCGGCGTCGTTCTTCGGGAAGGACACGACCTTCCTGAACAACAACATCTTCGTCTCGACGCCGCAGGCGACGGGCCCCGGCACGGGCGGCGGCGTCGACAGCTGGTCGATCTCGTACTCGGCCGAGAACGTGCCGTTCATCTACCCGACGCTCCAGTGGAACTTCGCCTACATCCAGTTCGGCGACGGCATCGGCGCTCCGGCGAACCAGAAGGGCTTCAATGCGGGCGTCTACTGGGAGTACGTCCTCGACAACGACGGCACCGACACGCTCGACGCGAAGTACTGGTCGATCGGGCCGCTCGTCGAGTACGTCCGCTTCTGGAACAACGACGGCATCGAGGGCGCAGACGCCGAGTATTTCACCGTCGGCGTGATCACCAACTACGGCAACTGGCAGGCGGACGTCACGTACGGCTACCAGGACCTCGAGGGACCCGGCGCCGGGCGCACCACGCTCGTCACCGCGAACCTCGGCTACAACTTCTTCGGCCCGCAGTCGCTCGTGCAGCTCGGCTACGCGTACCAGGACACCGAGGGACAGTCGGTGAACCACCAGGTCGGCCTGCAGGTCAACTTCCCCATCACCATCCTCGAGTGGACCCCGCTTTGGGAGTGATGGTCGCGCGGTGACAGGAATTCCGGCAGGATTCGTACGATTTTCCTGCCGCAAATCACGCGAAACCGAACGCCCCGCCCGCAATCCGGGCGGGGCGTTCGCGTCCTGCCCCCGCATCGCGCGTCCCCGCCGGGCGGCGCCGGGCAACGAACCACAACGAAAGGCATCGACACCATGCGCAACATCGCAACCATCGGCACGACCCTCCTCGCACTCGGCATCGCCTCGACCGCGCTCGCCATCGAGCCCCCGGCGAACGACACTCCCCCGCAGCAGGGCGGGCAGTCGGGCGGCCAGCCCGGCGGAAAGGGCGACGGCAAGCCGAGCGGCAAGGACGGGGAGCGCCCGGGCCGCGGCAACCGCCCCGACTTCAAGACGCTCGACAAGAACGGCGACGGCTTCATCACCCAGGACGAGGTCCCGGCCGAGGCCTGGGAGCGGATGAAGAAGGCCGACAAGAACGGCGACGGCAAGATCTCCGCCGAGGAGCTCCGCGAGGCGCGCCCGAACCGGCGCGGCCAGGGTGGCTCCGGCGGTCCGGGCAGCTCCGGCGGCCAGGGCGGCTCCGGCAGCTCGGGCGGCGGCGCTCCGCCGGCGAAGCAGGGCGACGAGCCGAAGTGATCGCCGCGTCGGCAGCCGCCGGCAGCTCGTTTTCCGCAATCGTCGCGCCGCCACGCACTCCGCGTGGCGGCGCGACGCTCGCTTGAGGTACCTTTCCTCGCCATGAAGCCAATCCTCGCCCTCGCGATCCTCGCCGCGCTCGCCGCTCCGCTCACGCTGTCCGCCTGCGGGAAGGCCGTGTCGGCCACCGGGTTCATTCCGCGCAACGTGCGGATGGAGAAGGAGGACGACCTCACCCAGCGATGGCGCTCCTCGAAGACGAGCGCAGCGAGCTTCGGAAAGGTCGTGGTGCTGCCCGTCGAGACTCCCGAGATGGGCGCCTACGGCGACCTCGATGCCGAGCAGCTGGCGACGTGCCGGTCGGTGCTCGCGACCGAGCTCACCAAGGCCTTCGCGTCACCGCCGGGAACGGGCGATCGCACGCTCTACATCCACGCCGCGATCACGGCCATCAAGCCGAACAAGCCGCTCCTCAACGTCGCGCCGCAGACGCAGCTGCTGAAGCGCGGATACGGCTATGCCGCCTGCGAGATCTACGCCACCGACGGGGAGCTTGGCCCGATGGTCGCGGCGTTCATGCAGACGCAGGACACCGCCCGCTTCGGCACCGAGAAGCTCTCGTCGACCGGCACCGCCGAGAAGGCCGCCGGCGCGTGGGCGACGCAGTTCCGCGAGCTCGTGGGCAAGTGAGGCCGATGGCGGCTCTCCCGGCCGAGCTCGTCTCGACGTTCGGCGGCGCCGTCCCCGCATCCGCGACGGGGACGGCGCTGTCTTTGGTGACCGTCGACGATGACGGCTGGCCCCGCGAGGCGCACCTCTCCGTCGGCGAGGTGCTGGCCCGGGGCGATTCCTCGCTCCGACTCTGCACGTGGCCGCGGTCCCGGACGACCGGGAACCTGCGCCGGGACGGGCGTGCGCTGCTCGTCGCCGTCGCGGGGGGCAGCGCCTGGCACATCCGGATCCGGGCATCCGAGCACCCTGCCCCCCCCGGGGCGCCGGAACTCGCGTATTTCGTCGCGAAGGCGGAATCGGTCGAGGAGCAGCCGGCGAAGTACGCCACCGTGGAGCGCGGCGTCGCGTTCCGACTGCACGACCCGCCGGCGGTCCACGAGCGCTGGGCCGCCCAGCTCGCGGCGCTTCGCTCGATCGGATGAACCGTCGTTGAAGCGAATCATCGTCGCCATCACCGGTGCCTCGGGCGCGATCTACGGGATCCGCGCGCTGGAGCTCCTTCGCGCAGCGGGTGCGGAGACGCACCTCGTGGTCTCGCCGTCCGGCGTCCGGACCATCGCGGAGGAGACCGACCGCGACCTCGACTCCGTGAAGTCGCTCGCGACCGTCGTCCACGGCTTCAAGGACATCGGCGCATCCATCGCGAGCGGCTCGTTCCTGGTGGACGGCATGCTCGTGGCCCCCTGCTCGGTGAAGACGCTCTCGGCGATCGCCCACTGCGGCACCGACGAGCTCGTCGCGCGCGCGGCGGACGTGCAGCTCAAGGAGCGCCGCCGCGTGGTGCTCCTCTTCCGCGAGACGCCGCTGCACGCGGGGCACATCGCGATCATGGAGCGCGCGACGCTGAACGGAGCGATCGTGATGCCGCCGGTGCCGGCCTTCTACCACCGCCCGGCGACCATCGACGACATCGTCACGCAGACCGTCGGCCGCGCGCTCGACCTGTTCGGGATCGACGCCAAGTCCGTCCACCGCTGGAACGGCGGCGGGACGGATGCGCCGGGGTGA
>JAIYBS010000329.1 GCA_027488415.1 Planctomycetaceae bacterium
GCGAAGTGGCCGTGCCAGAAGAGCGTCATCTTCTCCTCGAGCGGCCGCGCGGACTCGATCATGCGCGCGATCCACCACTTCTTGAGCTCGCCGAGCTGGCGCCGGTCGTTCGCCTTCGCCTGGTTCTCCTTGCGCTCGAGCCGCTCGACGATGGCCTCGTCGCGCTGGCGTCGCGCGTTGTTGAGCTCCTGCCGCTCCTCGCGCGTGAGCGGCGGCATGAGCGAGCGATCGAAGTCGTCGGGTGCGACGGGCTTCGTCGGCTGGTCCTCGTAGCGGACGAGGAGATCGACGGACGCGTCGAGGCCCATCGCGGCGAGCGCGTCGACCTGCGCCTGCGTCCCGCCGAAGCCGGCCCGGTTCAGGAGGTGGCGCGCCGCGGCAGCGTCGAAGGACGCGGCGGGGAGGGGTGTCAGGTCGCTGGCGAGGGGCATGACGTACGCGGAACGTACGTCAACGTGCGGGGATTGCGGCCTGGATACCGCGGTCCGGCCGGCGGGCGGCCCAGAGCGCCAGGGCGATCGGCACGGGCATCAGGTACGTCATGAAGTCCCAGGCGCCGAGCAGGTAGCAGGGGATGCCCAGGAGCAGGATCCCAACCGTGACCGTCCGCCTCGCCGGGCGGCGCTCGAGCAGGAAGAGGACCGGGAAGAGGAGGCCGTAGGCGCCGAGGAATGTCAGGTAGAGCGGTTCGCCCGGCAGCAATCCGCGGCCGATCGTGAAGAGGAAAGCCGGGGTCGCGAGCAGGACGCCCGCGGCGACGAGCGCGCCGGTCGCCGCAGCGGGGATGCGGATCCCCGGGGCGGCGGTGAGGAGCTCCCGCAGGTGGACGGAGATCGTGAAGAGGAGCTGGACCGCCCACAGCGCGAGCAGTGCCGGGCCGACCGCGGGCGAGCCGGTCGAGGGGTCGAAGAACGAGGCGACCAGGAGGAGCATCGTGCCGAAGGTGACGCCGAAGGTCGCGAAGGCGACGCGCGGATTCGGGGCTTCCTGCGCGGCGCGGTGGAAGGTGAGGTCGAGGTACGGCGAGAGCAGGAAGCCTGCGGCGATCGTCGGGAAGGCAAAGGCGAGCGGAAGGGCGCCGAGAAGCGGGGTGATCGCGCCGGTCGGTGCGGAGCCTGCCGGGGCCGCGGAGGCGACGGCGATCGGGCCGCCGGGCAGGAGCGCGAAGAGTCCCGAGGCGATCGTCACCACCGTGCCCGCGGTTCGCCAGAACGCGTTTCCGCGGAACGCGAGCACGGTTCCCGCGAGGAGCAGCGCGATCGGGACGCCGGTCGAGACGACGGTCCGGAGGGCAAGCGAGGCGCTGTCCGCGGATCCGTGCGCGGCCGCGGCGTCGGCGTCCGGGCCCGCGAGCACCGACTGCGCGATCCAGCCGGCGAACCAGCACTGGTACGCCACGGTCACCGCGCTGAAGAGCGCGCAGATCCACCCGAGCCGCGCGGCGAGCGCGCGGGAGCGCCGCGCGTCGAGCACGAAGCCGAACATCGCGCAGCCGAGCACGTTCGGGACGAAGAACGCCCAGAAGCCCGGCCAGCCCCACAGTCGCAGCAGGATGAACGGCAGGTACATCCCGATGCACCACGTCCAGCTGGAGGTGCAGAAGAGGCCCCACTGGATGTTCTCGATGGTCTTGCGCATGGGGAAGGTCGAGAAATCCGTTCCTGGTAAAGGTGGCACCAATTTCCGCGAAACCGCTCCGTGTCGCCTCTACCCGCGCGGGACCGCGGAAATTGGTGCCACCTTAACCAGGAACGGATTTCCGCCGGCGCTCGAGCTTCGCCTTGATCATCGCCTTCGGCGTGCAGTGGAAGGTGATGCTGCACCTGCCGACGAGCGGGGCCTTGATGCCGGGCTTGTGGACGTGCTGGCGGATCTCCATCTCGAGCGGGATGTTGAACTCGCCGCCCGCGCCGAGGCGCTCCGTCAGGTCGCCGGAATTCATCACCTCGTACATCGCGGGGCCGTAGCACGGCCGCAGGAAGCGGTAGTGCATCTCCTTGCAGACCACGATGTAGTCGCTGCCGCAGCGCCCGAAGAGGTAGAGCCCGCCCGCCACCTCGCTGTTGCCGAGGAGCGCCGCGCCCGCCATCGCGTTGTACCAGTTGCGGTTGAAGCGCCGGAAGGGGAGGACCGCGACGAACTGCTGCTCGTCGACCCGCTTCATCGTCAGGCCGGACCGGAACGCGTACGGCAGCCAGATCGAGCTGAAGGCCTTCTGCAGAAGGTTGCTCTTCATGCTCGTTCGGCTGAGCCACGCCTCCAGCTTCTCGCCGATGGTCAGCGGGCCGGCGCCGATGCGGGCGCGCGTGCCGTCGGGCGAGACGCGGTCGTTGATCGGGGAATGGTCGGCGTTCGCGGAGGACATCGTCGGCTGGGAGGAGACATTCTAGCCCCCGGCGCCGGAGCGTTCGCCGTGCGCAGCGACCGGAAATCGTGCAGAATCCGCGCCATGAAGCGACTCGCCGCCTGTTCCTGGAGCCTCCGCACGGAATCGCCCGACGCCCTCGCCGACGCGCTGGTGCGCTGCGGGCTCGATGCGGTGCAGCTGGCGCTGGTGCCGTGCGTCGAGGAGGCCGCGGCATGGGGCTCGGCGATCGAGCGCCTGCGCGCGCGGGGGATCGAGACGGTCAGCGGCATGCTCGCGACGGTCGGCGAGGACTACTCGACGCTCGAGTCGATCGAGCGCACCGGCGGCGTACGACGGTCGGAGACGTGGGCGCGCAACCAGGAGCTCGCGCGGGCGACCGCGGCGATCGCTGGCGATGCCGGCGTGCCGCTGGTGACGTTCCA
>JAIYBS010000204.1 GCA_027488415.1 Planctomycetaceae bacterium
CGATCTCGAGGTCCTTGTCGGCGATGCCCGGCACCTCTGCGCGGATCACCATCTCGGTGTCGCTCTCGCTGACGTCGATGACGGGCATCCAGCCCTGGACGCGGAAGAGCCGGGGCTCCATCAGCGGCTCGGTGAGCATGGTCTCGATGGCGCGCTCCATCTCGTCGCGGATGCGCCCGATGTCCCCGTCCGTCGGGGCCTTCCTCTGGGTGATGGTCAGTGTCATGGCGTTTCTCCCTTCCTTTCCTGGTTCCGTCTCACATGTACGGGTCGACGACCAGCCGGTCCTCCACGCGCCGGACGCCGGGCGCGTTCCCGGCGATCCGCTCGATGGCGTTCCGGTCCGCCCACGAGTGCACGCTTCCCGAGAGCGTGACGGTGCCGTCCACCACCGCGACCGAGATGCGGCGCGCCTCGCGCTCCGCGCGTCGCTCGAGCGCGCGCTCGATCTGCAGTCGGATCGTCCCCGAGTCGGCGGACGGCGGCTCGACCATGATGCGGTTCACGACGCTTCGCACGCCGTTGAGCCGCTGGATGCAGCGCTCGGCGTCGAGCCGGTTCGACCAGCTCGGCACGGTGCCGCGGAGCGTGACCACGCCGCCGGCGACGGTGGTCGAGATCCGCTCGTCGGGAAGGAACGCGTCCCACTGCAGGGCCTCGCGCACCGCGTGGGCAACGTCGTCGTCGTTCCTCGCGGCCGCCGGCGCCGGCGCGACGGTCATCTCGTCGACGACGTCGAGCACGCCCTGCACCCGGTGCACCGCGTCGACGACGGCGAGGTGCTTCGCCATCGACTGCGCCTGGCCCGTGAGCGTGACAACGCCCTGCTGGACCGCGACGTTCACCGGGACGTCCTTGACGAAGGGATCCCACGCGATCTCCGAGAGGACGTCGCTCCTCACGCGCGTGTCGGTCTTGACCGCTGCCTGAATCGTTGACTGCATCGCGTCCCTCCCTTTCCCGCGCGTTGCGCGGATGCCGCCGGCACGCCTCCCGCGCGACGCGCGCGGTCAGAGCCCGAACGGGTACGTGCCCGGGTCCTCGTCCTCGGTGGCGCCGGCCTTCGCGTCGACCGCCTTCGTCTCCTCGAACCAGATCCACTCGTCGAACTGCCTCCCGACCGAGGCCATGAGGTAGTGGCTCAGGAACTCGGTCTCGGGCCGGTACACGACGCCGACGGCGCGCTGCAGCAGGGCGGGGCGCAGCATGTCGCGCAGCGACTCGACCTTTGGCGTCCGGAGCGGGAGCATGAAGGCGTGCACCCCGGACTCGAGGCAGATCCGCTCGAAGCTCTCCGGGTGCGACGGAAGCAGCGTCCGCACCCGCATCGGCGCGTCCCAGGCGCTCGCGGCCGCGACCGTCCCCTTGTGCGTCCCCATGCCGACGAGGTAGGCGGACTCCCCGAAGTTCCTCCGCGCGAGCTCGCCGATGTTGGTCTCGCCTCGCTCGCTCATCTCCGTGGCTCCGGCGTCGCCCACGTGCGAGTTGTGCGCCCACACCACCGCGCGCGATCGCTCGCCCCGGTGCGCGAGCACCGCCTGGAGGGTCGACATCATGTGCCGGTCGCGCAGGTTCCACGACTCTCGCGCCCCCCGGTAGATGGCGCGGTAGTAGCGCTCCGCGTCGCGGACGACCGCCGCGTTCCGCTGCGCGTCGAACAGCGGATCGCGCGTCCGCACCGGGTCGGAGAGCCGCAGCTCAAGGAGCTCCTGGAGCATGGCCACCGCCTCGTCCTCGCAGGTGTCGAGCAGGCCGCTCGTGGTCGCGCGGCCGTAGGTGGTGGGGTCGTGCTCCCACGGCGAGAGGCACGAGTAGCGCTCCCGCGCGAGCCTCGCCGCCGCGGGGTGCTCGCGGTCGAGGAACTCGAGCACGGCGGCGATCGCCTTCGACATCCCGTAGAGGTCGAGCCCGCAGATGATCGGCCGGGTCTGTTCGCGCGGCGCGCGCAGCTGGCGGGCGGACATCCAGTCGACGAACTCCGCGGTCTCGCGGTTGCGCCACATCCAGGCGGGGAAGCGGTCGAAGGCGCGCTTGCATTCCTCCGCGGACGCGCGCCCCTGCACGTGCCGGTCCAGGACGGCCGCATCCGGCCAGTCTGCTTCCAGCGCGACGACGTCGAAGCCGGCCTTCGAGACCAGCGCCTTGGTGATCCGCGCTCGCATTCGGTAGAACTCGCTGGTTCCGTGCGTGGACTCGCCGATCAGCACGACCCGCGCGCTGCCGATCCGCTCGAGCAGCCGGTCGAGGGCCACGGACTCCGGGTCGGTGATCGGCTCGCAGCTCGCGGCGATCGCCGTGGCGAGGGTCCGTCGGTCGCTCCTGGTCCGTGCCGTCGAGGGTGCCGCGGCGGGCACGGACTCGTGCGCGTCGATCGCCCATCCCTCCGCGCCCACCAGCGGCACGAACCGCACCGTTCCGAGCGACTCCGTCTCGAAGGAGTGCTCCGAGGCTCGGCGGATGCGCAGCAGCACCTGTGCGTTCGGGTCGCGGCCGACCGGCGCGACGAGCGTGCCTCCCACGCGCAGCTGCGAGAGCAGCGTGCGCGGGACGTCCGGACCGCCGGCCGAGACGATGATCGCGTCGAAGGGCGCATGCTCGGGCGAGCCGAGGCTGCCGTCGCCGCGCAGGACCTTCACGTTCCGGAAGCCGAGCCGCACGAGCCGGTCCCGGGCCGAGTCCGCGAGGCTCGGGTGCCACTCGATCGCCACGACGCTCGCTGCCATGCTGCCGAGCACGGCGCTCGCGTAGCCGCTGCCTGCCCCGACCTCGAGTACGTGGTCGGTCGGGCCGATGCGGGCCGCCTCGGCCATGAGGGCCACCATGTACGGCTGCGAGATCGTCTGCCCCTCCTCGATTGGGAGCGGCATGTCGTCGTAGGCGCGGCCGCGGTCCCTCGCGAGCACGAATTCCTCGCGCGGAACCGACCGCATCGCCGCAAGCACCCGGGCATCCACGACGCCGCGCGACACCACCTGGCTGCGGACCATCTCCTCGCGCTGCTTGTCGAGGGCGACCGGGGTCATCGGTGACCTCCGCGTGCCTTCGTCGGCTCGTCCGAGTATCGGAGGGTGATGCTGTGGAGCTGGCGCTCGGCCTCGAGCCGGTCGAGCGCGGCATTCCCGCCAAACTCTTCCGCAATTCGGCCGGCGATGGCATCGATGACCACCTCGGTCACGTCGAGCTCTCGATCCGGCTCCAGCAGCGGGCGGATGGTGACCTTCATGGCGGCTCTCCCTCTCGAGTTTCGCGGCGCCTCCGCCCGGCCGAATGCCGAGGTCCTGATCGTCGCGGGCACATCGTCCGCGCCCCCTGCCGATCCGCAAGACGGGAGGATTCCCTGCATTGCAGCCCCGCCGATCTTCGAAACTTGAGTAATTGGCGGAAAGTTCGTGCAAATTGATTGCGATCCTGACGCTGATTCTTACCGTAGGGGAGCATGAC
>JAIYBS010000176.1 GCA_027488415.1 Planctomycetaceae bacterium
AGCGCGACGATCTCCGACATGTCCGAAACGGCTAGCACCCGGATCCCGCGTTGGGCCAGTGCCTTGCGAGAGGCAGCATCGGCCGAGCCCACGATAGCGATGCCTTGCGCACCTAGCTGCGCAAGGCGACTCATGTACTCGCCGAACTCAGATTCGATCTGACCATCGCGAAAGTCGTGATCCTTGACTTCCACGCAGAGCTCGAGACTCTGCCCAAGGTAGCCGTCGATGTCCCCGGTTCGTCGCTGGCGCGCAGAGCCTGTCCGCGTCTTGTCGACCACCAAACTCAGATGCGGGCGATCGGCGTGGAAGAATCCGTATGCCATCCCCTGAAGTGCCATTCCCGCGTTTTCGTTTCGGCAGCTCCTTGGGTAACTCGCAAGAACGAGGTCGAACACTCGCGCCCTGTCTCCTGAGTGCGGCACTGTGGTCCCAGCACTAAGGGATTTCATGCCGAGGCCGATCAAGTCGAGACACAGGTGATATCGCCCCGCTTCCGACAGCTGAAAGCATGGAACCAGCAGAGTATCCACGTACTTTCGCCACTGACCCGTGTTGTACACGTAGGCACTGGGATAGCTTGGACGATTCAGCTCGACGAAGAGCCGGGCTACGCTCTCCTCGAGCTTTCTGATACCGAACTGCTTCCCTCGGTAGACCACAGTCAGGGTGTTCGCCTGCGTAGTTCCTCGGACTTCGATAAGGCGATATCTCTTGAAAATCTGCTTCTCGTCAAATCCAGGGCGCGCTGTGCGGGCGGCCGCATCCGCTTCGCTCAACTGCTGCGCGAGCAGCGCGAAGTCCAGTGCCAGTCCCAGTACGTACTTCGAGGAACCAATCCGTTCCGACACGAAGTTCAAGATCTGCCCCGCCGTTTGTCCCTCAACCGAATCAGAGGCGTTTGCTGCGGCAGGGATCGAACCGAAGTACTTGCCGAGAAAGGCTGAGACCGTTTGGCGATGTTCTTGCGGAATGCCGTGCAATTGAATAACCCCGAACTCTTGCTAGATGATATCTGAAGCCGTCTACGGCCGGACGAACCCACCGCACCGGCGTCCATGGCGCATCCCGTAAACCGTCATCGGACAAACGTGACAGGGGTCGAGAGGGCAGTCTGGCTGCCGGGTCCTGGCGAGGGCGGAAGCGTGTGCCTCCATCCCGTATCTCCGCAGCCAAAATCAAAGTCCTCCGCTATCTCGCCGACCGGATGCGGAATCTCGTTTTGACCCCCGTGGGCGTTTATGCGTTCGTGTCCGCGCGCGTCGGGAACACTGAACCAGAGACAGAAACACCCGTGAGCCCGTCCGATGCTCGGAGAGACAATCCGCCGCAGTCGCGGCGACGGTCGGCCAGCGCACCGGCGGCACCTCGCCCCTGGCCCACCCCGCGAGACCTCCGCGCACGCAACCCCTTGTCGCAAAACGCCGTGCGCACGCCGCAAAACGCGAACGCCCCGGCCGGAGGGCCAGGGCGTTCACTCTTAACCGTCGGGCGCGCCAGTTTCGCGCGCGCCTCTTGAAGTAGCGGGGACTGGATTTGAACCAGCGACCTCCGGGTTATGAGCCCGACGAGCTACCAGGCTGCTCTACCCCGCAATGCGAACCGACAATGGTAGCGAAACCCGCGGCGTTGTCAAGCGCGCGGAATCCCGCTCAATCTCAATGCGCGGCATGCCGCTTCGGCCACACCACGCTGGCCACCATGCTGCCGGCGATCATCGTGACGATGAACGCGAGCGACCAGCCCATGGGGAAGTGCCCGTCCCAGCTCGCGGGGTACCAGCTCACCGGCATCGTCATCTTGACGCCGACGAACACCAGCACGATGCCGAGGCCGTACTTCAGCATGTGGAACTTGTCCGCCGCGCCGGCCAGCAGGAAGTACAGGCTGCGCAGGCCGAGGATCGCGAACACGTTGCTCGTGAAGACGATGAACGGCTCCTTGGTGACCGCGAAGATCGCCGGAACGCTGTCCACCGCGAACACGACGTCGCTCACCTCGATCATGCAGAGCGCCACGAAGAGCGGCGTGCCCACCCAGCGGAGCGCCTTCGCGCCCGTGCCGCCGGGCGCCGCGGCCTCCTCGCGCACCAGGAACCGCTGCCCGTGCAGGACCGGCGTCAGCGGGATCCAGCGCCGCAGGAGCTTCAGCACGGGGTTCTTCTCGGGGTCCGCCTCCTTCTCGGGGGCGAAGATGATCTTGATGCCCGTGAAGATCAGGAACGCGCCGAAGACGATCACCACCACGTTGAACTTGATGAGCGCCGCGCCGATCGCGATGAACACCGCGCGGAACGCCAGCGCGCCGAGGATGCCGTAGAAGAGCACGCGGTGCTGCAGGCTCGGCGGGATCGCGAAGAACCCGAAGATCACCACGAACACGAACATGTTGTCGACCGAGAGGCTCTGCTCGACGACGTAGCCCGTGAGGAACTGGAGCGCGACCGCGTTGGCCGCCTCCTGCGCGCTCGCGTACCCGGCGGCGGTGACCGCCTCGAGCCGGTCGGGGAAGCGGTACCCGCAGTACCACCAGAGCGCGCCGCAGAAGACCACCGCGAGCGACATCCACACCACCGTCCAGGCGGTCGCCTCCTTCATGGAGACGGCGTGCGCCTTGCGGTGGAAGACGCCGAGGTCGAGCGCGAGCAGCACGAACACGAAGGCCGTGAACCCCGCGTAGAACGCCCAGTACTCCGCGAAGGGGAAGAGGAGCGATTCGGCGAGCAGTGCGGTCATGGTCGTCCTGCGCCCGGCGGGCGCGGTGGGTGCTCAGGTCGCGGGGCGCACGCGCGCCCGTCGGGTCAGAGGCCGCGCGAGGCCACGAACTTCATCATGTCGACGCAGCGGTTCGAGTAGCCCGCCTCGTTGTCGTACCAGCTGACCACCTTGAAGAAGCGGTCGTTCAGCTGGATGCCGGCGAGCGAGTCGAAGATCGAGCTGCGCGCGTCGCCCATGAAGTCGCTCGAGACGACCTCCTCGTCGGTGTAGCCGAGCACGTCCTTCATCGCGCCCTCGGCCGAGGCCTTCATCGCGGCGTTGATCGCCTCGATGCTGGTGGGCTTCGTCGAGCGGAAGGTGAGGTCGACGCAGCTGACGTTCGCGGTGGGCACGCGGAAGCTCATGCCGGTGAGCTTTCCCTTGACCTCGGGGATCACGAGCGCGCACGCCTTCGCGGCGCCGGTCGAGGCCGGGATGATGTTCATGTACGCGTTGCGCCCGCCGCGCCAGTCCTTCTTGCTCGGGCCGTCCTGCGTCGGCTGCGTCGCGGTGACCGCGTGCACGGTGGTCATCAGGCCCTCCTCGATGCCGCAGTGCGCGAGCAGCGTCCGAACGACCGGCGCCAGGCAGTTGGTGGTGCAGCTGGCGTTCGAGATGACGTGGTCCTTCGACGCGTCGTACTGCTCGTGGTTCACCTTGTAGACGAAGGTCCGCACCTTGTCGTCGCTCTTGGTGGGCGCGCTGATGATCACGCGCTTGGCGCCGGCGGCGAGGTGCTGGCTCGCGCCCTCGAAGTCCACGAAGCGGCCGGTCGACTCCAGCACGATGTCGACGCCGAGGTCCTTCCACGGCAGCTTCGACGGCTCCTTCTCGGAGAGGCAGCGCGTGGTGCGGCCGTTGCACTCGAAGCCGTCGGCGGTGGCGGTGACGCGGTGGCCGAAGCGGCCGTGCATCGTGTCGTAGTTGACCAGGTAGGCGAGGCTGTCCGACGGCACCAGGTCGTTGACCGCGACGACGTCGATGCCCTGCTGCACCGCGGCGCGGTAGACGAGGCGACCGATGCGACCGAAACCGTTGATGGCGATGCGGAGTGCCATGGGACCTTCGTTCCTCTCTCGGGGCTGCGACCCCGCCTTCCGGCGGCGGGGAAAGGGAGGAAGGATATCCCGCCCGCCCTACCGCGGCGCGGCGTCCTTCCGGCGGGAAAGCGCCACCGCCAGGTCGATGAGCCACGGGAACGCGGTGATCGCGCCGGCGGCCACCCGCGTGGGCAGGCTCGTCCAGATCTCGGTGCGCCGGGTGCCGACCGCCCGGGCGATCGCGCGTGCGACCTTCTCGGGCCGCTGCACGAAGAACTTGTTCATGTCGTGGATCGCGTACTGCTGCGTCTCGCCGTCGTGGAGCGACTCGCGCACCACCTCGAAGAACTCGGTCGCGGTCGTCACCGGGTGCACGCTCGACACCATGATGCCGTGCGGCCGGAGCTCGTACGCCATCGCGCGCGCCACGTGCGCCTGCGCGGCCTTGCTCGCGCTGTAGGCGCCGAAGCCGGGCAGCGTGAACTTGGCGACGCAGCTCGAGCACATGATGAGGTGCCCCGGCCGCCGCGCCGCGATCAGGCGCCGCGCGGCCTCGTTGCAGAGCTCGACCGACGAGAAGAAGTTCGTCTCGAACATCGCTCGCAGGCCGTCATCGGTCATGCGGTGCATGGGGCGCTCGACGCCGTAGCCCGCGTTCGCGTAGACGACGTCGAAGCGGCCGAACGCGCGCTCCGCGTCGCCGAGGATGCGCTCGGCGGAGCCGGGCGTCGCGACGTCGAGCGTGACGAGCTCGGAGCGCACCAGCCGGCCGGCGGCGTCGGACGCCCGCGCGGCGACCTCGGCGAGCCGCTCGCGCCGGCGCGCCACGAGCACGAGGTCGTGCCCGCGACGCGCGAGCTCGACGGCGGTGGCCGCGCCGATCCCGGCGCTCGCACCGGTGATCACGGCGACGGGCCGGTCGTGCCGCGGCGCGTGCGCCTGCCCGGCGGGCGCGGAGGTGTGGGCGTTCGCGGTCATCGTCACGCGGCCAACGATACCCGCGCCGCGGAATATGCTCCGCCGCATGCATTGCCTCGCCGCGCTGCTCGTCGCGATCCTCGGGCTTTCGCAGGCGCCTGCCGCGCCCGCGTCGACCGCGCCCGCTCCCGCGCCCGCGCCGGCGCCCACGCCACCGGCCGCCGACGCCGCGCACTTCGGCGACCGCGCACCCAAGCTCGGCATCGGCGACCAGCTGCCGATCGAGAACCCGGTCGCACGCCTGCGCGTCGGGGTCGCGGACCTGCCGCCGTGGACCGTCCCACCCACCGCCGGTACGCCGTACTGGTCCGGCCTCGCGTCGCTCGTCTGGCGCGAGGTGAGCGAGTCGCTGAGGCTCGACTACGAGGTGAAGACCTACGACTACGAGGGCCTGCTCGCGGCGGCCTCGAGCGGCGAGGTGGACGTGGCGGTCGCGGGCATCCCGATCGTCCCGGACAACCTGGTGCGCTTCACGATGACGCCGCCCTTCGACCAGAGCGGGCTCTCGATCGCCACGCGGATTCGGAGCGGGCTGTCGTTCGGGAACGTCTTCGACCGGCTCGCCGGCCCCGAGGTCGCGCGGTGGCTGCTCGCGATCCTGGGGTCGATGTTCGTGTTCGCGTTCCTCTTCTGGCTCGCCGAGCGCAGGCGCAACCCGCCGATCGAGGGCAACCCCGCGCGCGGACTCGCGGAATCGGCGTGGTGGAGCGTGGTGACGCTCTCGACCGTCGGCTACGGCGAC
>JAIYBS010000388.1 GCA_027488415.1 Planctomycetaceae bacterium
GGAATGATCGACTACCCGTGGCTCGACGCGGTGCTCCGAGCGGGCAGTGCCGCACGAGTCGTGCTGCTCGCGGTGGGCGCAGTGGCGGTCACCGTCGCGGTCGTCGCGGCGGCACGCCGGCGGGCATTGCTCGAGGCGACCGCGGGCACGATCGCCGCGCTGTGGATCGGCGGCATCGTGGTCGCGTGGACGCTGCTCGAGGAGCGGGAGACCGCGTCCGACTTCCACGAACTCACCGAGATGCAGGAAGGCGCGGCGGCGCAGATCGGCTCCGGGGTGCGCGCGCAGGTGGCGGCGACGGAGCTCCTCGCGGCGCTCGACCGGAAGGACTTCTCTGCATCGGCGGCCCGCGCCGGCGCGATGTTCACCGGGACGGTGGCATCGGCGCTCGCGGACGAGCGCGGGAACGTGCTCGTCGCGATCCCGGAGGCGGAGCGCGCGCGGATCGCGACGGCGCTGCGTGCCTTCCCGGAGTCGGCGACGCCCGGCGAGTCTCGGGCCCTGCCCATGGGCGTGGGCGACGACGGCGCCGTACGCGGCGAAACGACGCTGCTCATCGCCTCGCGCTCCGCGTCGGGGCGGCTGGCCGCGTCGCTCATCGAGCCGGCCGCGCTCCTCGGCACGGCCTCGGCGACCGCGCGGCAGCCGGTGCGCCTCGAGATCACCGTGTCGCCGCGCGCCGGCACGCGCGCGCCCGATCCGCGGCACTCGGCGGATGGCGCCGGCGCACTGCTCCCGCCCTCGGCGTCGGTGGTCGCGGGAGGCCTCGAGTGGCGGGTCGCCGCGCTGCCGGATCGCGCATGGCTCGACGCGCGCCACCATCGAGGCAACACCGCGGTCCTCGCGCTCGGGGCGCTGGGCGCGGCATGCATCGTGGCGGGCGCGCGGCTCGCGCGTCACGCATCGGCGACGGATGCGCGGATCGCCGCGCTCGAGGCGCAGGCCGCGCGACTGACGGGGCGGCTGCGCATCGCTTCGCTCGCGCGCGACTCGGTCGCGCAGGAGGCGAGCCACGTGATCCGCGCGCGGCTGCGCGAGACGGCGCGCGCGCTCGACGCCGCGTCGGAGCCGATGGCCGGGCCCGATGCGCGAGCCGACGCGCTGCGGCGGCTCGGCAACAGCCTCTCGCAGGCGGAGGTCGAGGTCTCCGCGCTGCTCGAGTCCCCGGCGAGCACACGCATCGAGCGCGCCGAACGCGACGCGGAGCTCGAGCACCACTACTCGCACACCGTGCTCGAGTTCGCGGGCGGGCCGACCGTGGACGTGTCGAAGCCCGTGGCGGAGGGCGCGCTGTCGGCGCTGCAGCAGCAGCTCGGATCCCGCACCTTCGCCGTCGTCACGAGCGACAACCCGATGAGCACCCCGCTGCCCGCGCAGGCGAACATGCTTCGCCGGGGCATCCTCGCCCACGAGCTGCGAGCGGCGCGGCTGCCGCACCTGCCCGTCACCGGGCGGGACGCGGAGGGCACGTGGACCGAGCACGGCTTCGCGATCGCGGCATCGCCCGCGGAGGCGGAGGCGCTCGCGGAGGCCCACGAGCAGCGTGCCTACTTCTGGTTCGACGGATCGGCCCTCGTGCTGCAGGAGGCGGTCGGCGAGCGTCGCGCGATCATGCTGCCTGCACGCGCGGTGAGCCGAATGCGGTAGACTCGTCGCTGTGGCGGTCGAGGCTTCCATCTTGCACCAGGTGGCGCGCGGCGACCAGGCCGCCATGCAGGCGTGCATCGACCGGTTCGGGGGGTTGGTGTGGTCGCTCGCCCGCCGCGGAGCCGCCGGCGCGTCCGATGCCGACGATGCCGTCCAGGAGATCTTCATCGACCTGTGGAAGAGCGCCTCGCGCTTCGACCCGTCGATCGCCACCGAGACGACCTTCGTCGCGATGATCGCGCGGCGACGCCTGATCGACCGCGGCCGGCGGCGACAGCGGCGGCTCGACACCTCGACGCTTCCCGACGCCGTCCAGCCGGCGGCGGCGGCGGAGCCCGACGTCGCGGAGCGTTCCGAGGAGGCCTCGCGCGCCGCCGCGGCCCTCGAGCGCCTTCGCCCCGAGCAGCAGCGGGTGCTGCAGCTCTCGATCTACCACGGCTGCTCGCACGAGGAGATCTCGCGCGCCACCGGCCTCCCCCTCGGCACCGTGAAGACCCATGCGCGCCGCGGACTGATCCGGCTCCGCGAGATGCTCGAGGCCGAGGGCGCGCTCGTCCGCGACCCGCCGGGCGGCCGGCGCGGAGGCGCGGAGGGGTCCAAGGGCCCGACGGGCACCGCAGGCTCCGACGATTGAGGAAAAATCAGGGATAACAACGATCGGGGCGCGCCGAGGACAACTCGCCGGGCTTGAATGAGGGGTAAAACCCCCCATTCACATGCTGACTTCCCACCTCGCCGTGATCGTCTCGGCCGCCCTCGGTGCCGACCCGTCCTCCACGCCCGATGCAGCGATGCTGCGCTACCCGGACATCGGGAAGCAGGACATCGTCTTCGTGTTCGCCGGGAACCTGTGGCTGGTGCCGAAGACCGGCGGAACCGCGCGCCCGCTGACGAGCGCCTCGGGGGCGGAGACCATGCCCCGCTTCTCGCCGGACGGCACGAAGATCGCCTTCGGCGCGAGCTACGACGGCGGCCGCGACCTCTACGTGATGCCGACGGCCGGTGGCGCGCCCGTGCGCGTGACCCACCACCCCGCCGGTGAGCAGATGAACGAGTGGACGTCCGACGGCGGACTGCTCTTCACCGCGAGCGGCATGGAGGGCATCGCCCGCGAGGCGCGCCTCTACAAGGTCAAGGAGACCGGCGGCCTCCCCGAGTCGATGCCCGTGCCCTACGGCACCAACGGCACGATCAGCGCCGACGGCGAGTGGCTCGCGTACACGCCGCACTCGATCGACACCCGCACCTGGAAGCGCTACCGCGGCGGCATGCAGACCGACATCTGGGTCTACAACCTCCGCAACGGCGAGGCGAAGCGCGTCACCGACCACGAGGGCATCGACACGCTCCCGATGTGGAGCGGCGGCACGCTCTACTACCTGAGCGACGCGACCACCGACCCGAAGGCAGCGCACAAGCTGAACATCTGGTCGTGGGACCCGAAGTCCGGCAGCCGCAAGCAGGTCACCTCGTTCACCGACGAGGACGTGAAGTGGCCGGCCGTCGGCGACGGCGAGATCGTCTTCCAGAAGGGCACGAAGCTGATGGTGCTCGACCTCGGGTCGGGCAAGTCGCGCGCGGTGACCGTGAAGATCCCGGGCGACCGCCCGACGGTGCGCACGCGCATGGAGGACGTCAGCGGGCAGCTGCAGGGCACGAGCATCAGCCCGAGCGCCAAGCGCGTGGCGGTCGCCGCCCGCGGCGACATCTGGTCCGCGCCCGCCGAGAACGGCGTGCCGCGCAACATGACGCGCACCGACGGCGTCGCCGAGCGCACCCCGAGCTGGAGCCCGGACGGCAAGTGGATCGCGTTCTTCAGCGACGAGACCGGCGAGTACGAGCTCTGGCTCATGCCCGCCGACGGCAAGGGCGAGCGCAAGCAGCTGACCACGGACCGCGGCCCGTTCAAGACCGGCATCCAGTGGTTCCCCGACTCGAAGAAGGTCATCTACCAGGACAAGACCGGCTCGGCGTACATCGTCGACGTCGAGAGCGGCGAGCGGAAGTTCGTCGACAAGGAGCCGTGGGACGGCGGCTTCGACATGAGCATCAGCCATGACGGCGCGTTCATCGCGTACCCGAAGAGCCTCGACGAGCGCAACAACGCGAGCATCTGGATCTACGACGTCGCCAAGGGCGAGTCCCGCGAGGTGACGAGCGGGATGTTCAGCGACTCGAGCCCGACGTTCGACCGCGCGGGCGACTGGCTGTACTTCACGAGCCAGCGCGGATTCGGCAACGCCGAGTACAGCGAGCTCGACACCACGTGGGCGTACCAGGACACCACCCGCGCCTACGCCGTCCCGCTGCGCAAGGACGTGAAGAACCCGTGGGCCGTCGAGATCGACGAGGAGAAGGTCAAGGACGCGAAGAAGGACGACAAGAAGTCCGACGACAAGAAGTCCGACGAGAAGAAGGACGAGGAGAAGAAGGACGGCGAGGGTGCCGGTGCCGGAGCGGGCGGCGACCAGCCTGCCCCGCCCGCCGGCGATCGCCCGCGGCGCCGCCGCCCGCAGGGTGACGCGGAAGTCGCGCTTCAGGACGAGAAGAAGCCAGACGAGAAGAAGCCGGAGGAGAAGAAGCCCGCGGACGACGCGAAGCCGTCCGACGCGGCCAAGCCCGCCGATGCCCCGAAGGCGGACGGCGAGAAGAAGGACGAGCCCAAGAAGGACGAGAAGAAGCCCGAGGAGAAGAAGCCGATGACGATCGACTTCGACGGCTTCGAGGCCCGCGCCTTCGAGATCCCGCTCGGCACCCAGCGGATCGGCGGCATGGCGGTCAACGACCGCGGCCAGCTGATCTTCAACCAGGGCGGCCAGATCAAGGTCTTCGACATCAAGGACAAGAAGAAGGAAGTCAAGAAGGTCTTCGACGGCATGGGCTTCCAGCTCACGGCCGACGGCAAGAAGATGCTGTCCGGCGTGCAGATCCTCGATGCCTCCGCCGGCGCGTCCGGCAAGGCGATCGTCACGCAGCCGATGATGGCGGAGATCCGCCCGAAGACGGAGTGGAAGCAGGTCGTCCGCGACGCGTGGCGCATCTTCCGCGACTACTTCTACGACCCGAACATGCACGGCGTCGACTGGCCGGCGGTCGGCGAGCGCTACATCGCGATGGTCGACGATGCCAACAGCCGCGAGGACGTGAGCTACATCATCAGCGAGATGATCAGCGAGCTGAACGTCGGCCACGCGTACTACCAGGGCGGCCGCGAGGGCGGCGGCGGCGGACCCTCGATCGGCGTCGGCATGCTCGGCGTCGACTGGGACGTGGCGATCGGGCCGGACGGCAAGAACGTCTATCGGTTCAAGCACCTCGTCGCCGGCGCGCCGTGGGATGCGGACGCGCGCAACCCGCTGCAGGAGCTCGGCGTCGACGTGAAGGAGGGCGAGTACCTCCTCGCAGTGAACGGGATGCCGGTCGACGGATCGAAGGACCCGTGGGCCGCGTTCGTCGGGCTGACCGGCAAGACCGTGTCGCTCACCGTCGGGCCGAACCCGTCGATGGACGACAAGGTGCGCGAGGTGGTCGTCAAGCCGATGGGCAGCGAGGACGGCCTGCGCTACCGCGACTGGATCGAGGCCAACCGCCGCTACGTCGCCGAGAAGTCGGGCGGCAAGGTCGGCTACATCTACGTCCCGAACACGGGCGTCGACGGCCAGAGCGACCTGGTGCGCCAGTTCCAGGGCGAGCGCCACAAGCAGGCGCTGATCATCGACGATCGGTGGAACGGCGGCGGGCAGATCCCGACGCGCTTCATCGAGATGCTGAACCGCCCGGTCACCAACTACTGGGCGCGCCGCGACCAGCACGACTGGGTGTGGCCGCCGGACAGCCACGTCGGGCCCAAGGCGATGCTCATCAACGGCCTCGCCGGCTCCGGCGGCGACATGTTCCCGTGGCTCTTCAAGCACAACAACCTCGGGCCGCTCGTCGGCACGCGGACGTGGGGCGGTCTCGTCGGCATCAGCGGCAACCCCGGGATGATCGACGGCTCGGGCGTGCGGGTCCCGGTGTTCGCCTTCTACGAGAAGGACGGCACCTGGGGCATCGAGGGCCACGGCGTCGACCCGGACCACGAGGTGCTCGATGACCCCGGCATCATGAAGGGCGGCCCGCACTTCGGCGGCGTCGACCCGCAGATGGACAAGGCGGTCGAGCTGCTCGTGAAGGAGCTCGAGCGGAACCCGGTCAAGCACCCCGCGCGACCGGCCTACCCGAACCGCGAGGGCTTCGGCATCGCGCCGGCGGACAAGTAAGAAATCCGTACCCGGTTAAGTATGCACCAATTTCCAGGGCTCAGGCCCAACGAGAGAGGCGACGCCGATGGCGTCGCCTCTCTTGTGGTCATCGCGACAAGCGCGAGGGAAATTGGTGCATACTTAACCGGGTACGAATTTACCGCCGGCCGCCGCCCTCACGGCTTCCGCCGCGGTTCGCGCCGTCGTACTCGGTGCCGCGGACGCCCTCGCCCGCCCAGTGGTCGTAGCTGCCCCAGCCGCCGTGACCCTCGGGCGAGTGGTACGGCCCCGCGTTCGGGCCGACGTTGTTGCCGAGTCGCGTGCTCGAGCCCCAGTACGCGCCCGGATCGGTGAACTGCTGCGGCGGGTGGAAGCCGTTCGGGGCCGCCAGCGGCGAGTAGCCCCAGTTGCCGCCGAGGTTCGAGCCGGCGCCCGTCCACGCGCGGTACGCGTCCGGCGAATAGCCGGCGTACTCGTTGCCGTACCCGCGGAACGCCGCCGGCGCATCGGCCGCCGCGCCCGCGAACTGCCGGTCGATGGCCTGCTGGTTCTCTGCCGCCGCCGCCGGTGACGCGTCGCGACGCGCCGCGGCGCCCGCCGGGCGGATCTGCGCGGAGCCCGCCTTCGCCATGTCACCGCGCGCCGCGGGCCAGTTGCGCTGGTTCAGCGGCACGTTCCGCTGCGCGACGCGCTTGGCCGCGTCCGCGCGGTCCTGCGTCTCCCACGCGGCATGGGCGTTGTTCCAGCGGTTGTAGTACGGATGCCACTGGTTCATCCACCAGCCCCAGTTGTCCCA
>JAIYBS010000177.1 GCA_027488415.1 Planctomycetaceae bacterium
AGTGGCGCGCGACGACGCGCCCGGGCAGCCGCGGGCGCGCGATCTCCGAGTCGAGCCCCTCGACGCGGATCTCCAGGTCTTCGTATCCGGCGCTGCCTTCCATGCGGGCAATCGTAGCGATGCCCCGCCGTATCCTGCCCCTCCCATGACCGACAGCAGACCGCGGATCCTCACGGGCGACACCCCCACCGGCCAGCTCCACCTCGGGCACTGGGTCGGCAGCGTCAAGCGCCGCGTCGAGCTGCAGGACACGCACGACTGCTACTTCATCCTCGCGAACTACCACGCGTTCACGACGCGCGCCGACCGGCCGGCGGACATCCGCCGCGACACGCTCGCGATCGTCAAGGACTACCTCGCGATGGGCATCGACCCCGAGCGGTCGACGATCTTCCTGCAGAGCGAGGTTCCCGCGATCCACGAGCTCACGTTCCTGTTCGCGATGCTGCTCCCGTTCAACCGCGTGATGCGCAACCCGACGCTGAAGACCGAGATCGAGACGAAGGGCCTCGGCGACACCTACTCGTTCGGCTTCCCGCTCTACGCAGTCGGGCAGTGCGCGGACATCCTCGCGTTCCGCCCGGTCGGCGTCCCGGTCGGCGAGGACCAGGTGCCGCACCTCGAGCTGACGCGCGAGGTCGGCCGCCGCTTCAACCAGATGTACTGCGGCGTGCCCACGGACGCCGAGGACGCCGACCACGAGAAGCTCGGCGGCATCTGGCCGGTGCCGCGCGCCGAGGTCGGCAAGGTCGGCCGCCTCGTGGGCATCGACGGCAAGAACAAGATGTCGAAGAGCCTCGGGAACGCGATCTTCGTGAGCGACTCCCCGAAGGAGGTCGAGAGCAAGGTGAAGAAGATCTTCACCGGCCGCCAGAGCCCGACCGAGCCCGGCGACGTGAACAACGCGCTGTTCCAGTACGTGGACGCGTTCATCGACGACCCGGAGCGGGTCGCCGAGCTGAAGCGCCGCTATGCCGCCGGCGACAACCTCGGCGACGGCCACGTGAAGGTCGAGGTCGCGGCCGCGATCAACCGCCTGCTCGAGCCGATGCGCGAGCGCCGCGCGCGGATCGGCGACGACGACGCGCTGGTGCTCGACATCCTCAAGAAAGGCTGCGAGCGCGCGAACGCGACGGCAGAGGAGACGCTCGAGCGTGCGCGCAAGGCGGCGGGCGTGCACTTCTTCCCGCGGCGCGTGAGCTATCGATAAATCCGTACCCGGTTAAGTATGCACCCATTCGTTCTCCAGAGAACGAATGGGTGCATACTTAACCGGGTACGGATTTCAGCCGCTCCGCGATCTGCACGCCGTTCAGCGCGGCGCCCTTGCGGATCTGGTCGCCGCTGACGAACAGGCTGAGGCCCATGCCCTCGGGCTGGCTGAGGTCGGCGCGGATGCGGCCGACGAGCACCTCGTCACGGCCGGTCGCCTCGAGCGGCTCGGGGAAGCGATTCGCAGCACGGTCGTCGACCACGCGCAGGCCCGGCGCGGCCGCGAGCACCTCGCGCGCGCGCGCCTCGGTGATCGGCGTCCGGAACGTGAGGTTGATCGACTCGCTGTGCGCCCGCAGCACCGGGACGCGGACGCACGTGGCGCTCACCTGCACCGACGGGTCGCGCCAGATGCGACGCGTCTCGTCGACGAGCTTGCGCTCCTCGTCGTTCTGGCCGTCCGCGCCGACGGCGCTGTTGTGGCTGAAGAGGTTGAAGAGGTACTGCCGGCCGAAGATTGCGGTGTCGAGCGGATTCCCGACAGCCCAGTCGCGGGCCTGGCGCGCGAGCTCGTCCATCGCCGCCGCGCCCGCGCCGCTCGCCGCCTGGTAGGTGGACGCCACCATGCGCGCCACGCCCGCCTCGCGGTGGAGCGGCGAGACCGCCATCAGCGCGATGATCGTCGAGCAGTTCGGCACCGCGACGATCGACGGCGCCCGCAGCGCATCGAGCTCGTCGCCGTTCACCTCCGGAATCACGAGCGCGCACGCGGGGTCCATCCGGAAGGCGCTCGACTTGTCGACGACCCACGCACCCGCGGCCACCGCGCGCGGTGCCCATTCGCGGCTGGTCGCGCCGGTCGCGCAGAAGAACGCGAGGTCGACGCCGTCGAAGCAGCCCGGCGAGAGCACCTCGAGCGGCACGTCGCGCCCGAGCACGCGCAGCGATCGTCCCCTGCTCCGCTCGCTCGCGAACAGCCGGACCGAGCGCGCCGCGAACCCGCGCGACTCCAGCAATGAGAGCAGCTCCTCGCCCACCGCGCCCGTGGCCCCGACCACCGCGATCGCCGGGTTCTCCGGGATCCGCGCCATGCTCACTTCCGCCGCTGGCGCGGCTCGGCGCCCACCAGGAAGAAGCGCCCCACGCGCGCGTCGAACGCCGAGCGGTCCTCGCGCTCGAAGGTGAACGCGCCCTCCATCGTGCCCCAGTGCGTCATCAGCGGCGCGAAGCTCTGGTACTCGAATCGCCCGCCCGGCTCGAGCGCCGGCTGCTGGCCCACCACGCCCTCGCCGTCGACCTCGTGCGCCTCGCCGTCCCCGTCGACGATCGTCCAGTGACGGCGGCGGAGCGTGACCCGCTCGCTGCCCTCGTTGGTGATCGTCACGTGGTACTCGAAGTTGTAGCGGCCGCCGACGGGATCGCTCGTCTCGGGGATGAATCGCGGGCGCACCTGCACCCGGATGCCGTTGGTGACGGCATCGGAGCCGAGCGACGCGGGGTTGGCGGGGGAGACGGTCATCGGACCGAAGTATAGGAGCGTGCGCGCACCGGACGGCTCGCTCACGCCAGCAGCGCGCGCAGCGCCGCGCCGGGATCCGGCTCGCGCATCAGGCTCTCGCCGACGAGCGCGATGTGGATGCCGTGCGAGCGCAGGCGCTTCATGTCCGCCGGCGTCCGCACCCCGCTCTCCGCGACCATCACGCGGCGCGTCGGCGCCTCGACCATGTCGGCGATGCGCAGCGCGTTGCCGAAGTCGGTCTTCATGGTCTCGAGGTCGCGGTTGTTCACGCCGAGCAGTCCGTACCCCGCGTGCGGGAACCCGACGTGGTTGATGACCCGCCACAGGCTGTCGAGCGAGTGCACCTCGAGCAGCGTGGTCATCTGCAGCTCGGTCGCCAGGATCTGGAAGTCGATGATCTCGCGCTCGTGCAGGCACTCGGCGATCAGCAGGATCGCGTCGGCGCCGGCGGCGCGCGCCTCCCACACCTGGTAGTCGTCGATGATGAAGTCCTTGCGCAGCACGGGCAGCGGCACCGCGTCGCGGATGGCGTGGATGTACGCCAGGTCGCCGCCGAAGAACTCGGCGTCGGTGAGGCAGCTGATCGCGGCCGCGCCCGCCTGCCAGTACCCTCGGGCGATGGCGACCGGATCGAAGTCCTCGCGGATCACGCCGGCGGAGGGGCTCTTCCGCTTGACCTCCGCGATCACGCGCATGTCGTCCGGGTGCCGGTCGTCGACCACGGCACGGAAGAAGTTCCGCGGCCTGCCGAGCTCGGAGATCCGCTCCTTGAGCTCCTCGAGCGGCACGCGGCGCCTCGACTCGGCAACCTCGCGGCGCTTGTGCTCGACGATGTGCCTGAGGACGGGGACCATGGCTGCTTCGGTGGCGGCGGCGGCATGCGCGACGGCGCACGCGGGCGAGGAGACGCAGTCTATGCCGGGTACGTCGTGGTGGACCCTCGCGGCCTGGTGCGCGGCGGCGCTCGCGGCGATCGTCGTCGTCCGCCGCGCGAGCTGGTTCCGGCTCCTTCCGCGCGTCGGGCCCGCATGGCCCCTGCGCGCGGAGCCGAGCGTCATCGCCTTCGGCGCGTCGTTCCTGCTCGCGGCGGTCGGCGGTGCGGCGACGCTCGCGGCGTTCGGGGCCGACGAGGCGGACCCGCTCCGCACCTCCGCGCTGCAGGGGCTCGGCGGGCATGCGATGCAGCTGGCGGTCGTGATCGCCGCGTTCGCGTGGCCCGGTGCGCGCACGCGCGGCGCGACGACCGCGGTCGGGCACGGCGGCGTCCACCGGCATCCCTGCGGGCACGTCGAGTCCGCCCTGCTCGCGCTCGCGGTCGCGCTGCTCGCGTGGCCGGTCGCGCAGGCGGCAGGCGGCCTCGCCGGCGCGGTCGAGCTGTGGCTCGGCGGCACGCGCCCCGCGCTCGGCCACCGCACGCTCGAGGCGATGAGCGCGAGCGGCTCCGGGAACCCGTGGCTGTGGCTCGCCATCGCGAGCGCGACGGTGCTGGCGCCGCTGGCGGAGGAGTTCACCTACCGCGGCCTGCTGCAGCAGGGCCTCAAGGCAACGGGGCTCCCGACCACCGGCGCGATCGCGCTGACGAGCGTCCTCTTCGCGCTCGTCCACTGGTCGGTGCTGACCGAGGGCTCGCGCGCGTCGGGGCTCGCGGTGCTCTTCACGCTGTCGGTCGCGTGGGGACTGCTCTACGAGCGCACCGGCCGCATCGCGGCGCCCGCGCTCGCGCACGCGGCGTTCAACGCCGCGAACCTCGTGATCGCCGCGGGCTGACCGCGCTCACGCGTCGTGCCACTCGCGCCCGTCGCGCGCCAGCAGCTCGCGCGAGGAGTCCGGACCCCACGAACCCGGCGCGTAGTTCGCCTGGATCCCGGCGCGGAGCGCAGCGCTCCGCGGGCCGATGAACGGCATCACCGCGCGCCACGCGTCCTCGGTCTCCTCGCGCGTCTTGTAGAGCGTCTGGTCGCCTCGCATCGCGTCCACGAGCAGCGGCCCGTAGGCCTCCACCGAGTCGTTGCCGAACTCGTCGCGGTAGTCCATCACCATCTCGACGGGTCGCAGCCGAAGGCCCGCGCCGGGCACCTTGCTGTTGAAGCGGAGGCTGAAGCTCTCGCCGGGCGCGATCTGGATGATCATGCGGTCGGCGGGGATGCGCGCCCCCGTGAGCGAGCGGAACAGGTTCGCCGGGGGGTCCTTGAACTGGATGACCACCTCGGTGCGCTTGGCGGCGAGCCGCTTGCCGGTCCGGACGTAGAACGGCGTGCCGCCCCAGCGCCAGTTGTCGAACGTGAAGCGCAGCGCCGCGAACGTCTCGGTGCCGGTGCCCGCAGCGACACCCGGCAGCTCGTGGTACGCGGGCTCGCGGACGCCCGCGATCTCCCCGCCGGCGTACTGCCCGAGCGCGCACGCGCGCGCCGCGTCCTTCTCCGACGGCACCTGGATGCTCTCGACGATCTTCCGCTTCTCGGCGTTGATCATCGCCGGCGTCCAGCTCGACGGCGGGTCCATCGCGACGAACGCCATCACCTGCAGCAGGTGGCTCTGCACCATGTCGCGGATCGCTCCCGTGCCGTCGTAGAACGCCGTGCGCGAACCGACGCCGAGCGTCTCCGCGGCGGTGATCTGCACGTGGTCGACGTAGTTCGCGTTCCAGACCGGCTCGAAGATCGCGTTCGCGAAGCGGAACGCGAGCAGGTTCTGCACGACCTCCTTGCCGAGGTAGTGGTCGATGCGGTAGACGGCCTCCTCCTCGAAGACGCGGCCGAGCGCGCGGTTCAGCGAGCGCGCCGAGTCGAGGTCGTGCCCGAACGGCTTCTCGACGACGATCCGCTGCCAGCTGCGCCGCGACGGGTCGATGCTGCACCAGCGCTTTCCCTCGGTGACGAGCCCTGCCGCGTCGATCTGCGCGATGATCGGCTCGTAGAGCTCCGGCCCGACCGAGAGGTAGAAGAGCACGTTCCCGCGACCGCCGGCGAGGCCGTCGAGCTCGCCGATCGCGCGCGCGATGTCCGGCCACGCCTCGGCGCGCGCGGCGTCGCCGGCGAGGTAGTGGACGCGGTCGGCGAGCGACTTCCAGGCGGCGTCGACGAACTCCGCGCCGAGCGCCTTGCGCGCGTCCGCCGCGAGCTCCTCGCGGAACTCCGCGTCGGACTTCGGGCGCCGGCTCACGCCGAGCACGCGCGTGCGCGCGTCGAGCGCGCCGCGGCGGTCCATCTCGTAGAGCGCGGGGATCAGCTTTCGGTGCGTGAGGTCGCCCGAGGCACCGAGGATGACGATCACGCAGGGGTCGGCGGAAGGCACGGCGCGGAATGCTAACGGCGCGACATTCGCGCGATTTTCAGGCTGCGCCGCGCACTTCCCGCGGGACCGCCGCGGGCCGCGCCGCCGCGCCGCGCGACTCGCGCGGGTGGCACGCGGCGATCGTCTCGCGCAGGTGGCTGCGGTCGACGTGGGTGTAGACCTGCGTGGTGCCGATGTCCGCGTGGCCGAGCAGCTCCTGGATGACGCGCAGGTCCGCGCCGCCTGCGACGAGGTGCGTCGCGAACGAGTGGCGCAGCAGGTGCGGATGCACGCCGCGGATGCCGGCGCGGAGCGCGTACTTGCGGACGATCTGCCACACCGCGACGCGCTCGATCGGTCGCCCGGTGTTCGAGAGGAGCAGCCGGTAGCCGTCGCGGCCGTCCTGGAAGCGCGCGAGGTGCGGGCGCAGCTCGGCGAGGTACCGCTCGACCGCCTCGATCGCGGGCACGCCGATCGGCACGATGCGGTGCTTGTTGCCCTTGCCGATCACCTTCACGATCCCCATCTCGCGGTTGTAGTCGTTGAGCTTCAGCGTGCCGACCTCGCTCGCGCGCAGGCCGGCGGCGTACATCAGCTCGAGCATCGCGCGGTCGCGCACCCAGAGCTGGCCGTGCTCGGGCGACGGGCACTCGACCAGCTTCTTCATCTGGCCCGGGGTCAGCGTTCCCGGGAGCTTCTTCCAGGTGGTCGGTCGCTCCAGGAGCCGCGCCGGGTCCTTGGTGATGCGGAAGTTCGCGTGCAGCCAGCGGAAGAAGACGCGCATCGTCGCGAGGTGCCGCACGATCGTCCGCGGGTCGAGCCCGCGGTCGCGCGAGAGGTGCCGCATGTGGCCGGCCAGGTGGTCCACCGTCACGTCGCCCGGCGCGCGCACGCCGCTCGAGCAGAGGAACGCCGCCATCACTGCGAGGTCGCGGCCGTACGCCTCGAGCGTCGACTCGGCGAGCCCGGCCTCGATGCGCGCGAACACCATGAACCCGTCGATCGCCCGATCGAGCTCGGGGGCGAGCGACGCGTCAGCCGGCGCGGGAACCTCGCTGGGGCTGCCTGCCATGGACGGTCACCTGCTGCGCGGGGCGCGGCGGGTACTTCTCCTCGCGGTTGATGCGGTGGAAGAGCGGGCATGCGTAGAAGCCGCCGAGGCAGTAGCGGTACATCGCGTCGAGCTCCGCCATGCGGAAGCGCTCCTGGCAGCGCGGATCGTTCTTGTCCACGTGCGGGCAGGCGTGCGCGAGCGACGGATCGGGGGCGGAGGGCATGCGACGGACACCGATGCTAGATCGGCCAGACGCACCGGAAATCCGCGAAATCGGCTTCGGATCCGCCGGCGTCACTTCCGCTGCAGCTCAAGCTTCTTCACCTGGCCGTCGGTGAGCGCGCGCCAGACGGGGGCGCCGCGCCATTCCTTGTGGTTCTGGGCCGTCACGCTCAGCAGGAAGGGATGCATGTCCGGAACGGGCATCGGGCCGGTCCGGCCGTCCGCGCCCACGACCTTGCTCCAGCCGTTCGGGTTCGCCGGCAGCCCGTCCCGCGACTCGCCGAGCCGGATCTCGGCGCCCGGCACCGGCTGCTTCGACTTCGCGTCGATCACGAGGAAGTCGACCTGCTTCACCTGCAGCTTGCGCATGGGCACGTCGACGGAGCGCGGACCCGTGATCGTGCGCCCGTCGAACTCCACCACCGCGTCCTGGTAGCCCGCGAGCCGGACGGTGACGCGGTTTCGGAACCCGGACACCTGGTCGACCGTCGCCTTGCCGTCGGCGCCCGTCTTCGCGGACTGCAGCGGCGGGAAGCCCCAGTCCGCCTCGACGCCCGGCTGCGGCAGGTACAGGAACGTGGCGCCGAACACGTCGGCGCCGGCGATCGGCTCCTTGGTGCGCGAGTCGACGACCTCGAGCTCCATCGGCGCGCGGCGCACCGCGGTGAAGCGCACCTCGTACTCGTTGTCGGGCTTCGGCTTCACGTCGTCGTACATGACGACGTGGTCGTAGCCGCCTGCGTCCGGCGCGATCGACGCGTTGGGCGTCTCGAAGACGCCGAAGATCACGGGCTCGTAGCCCGCGCGCAGCATGGTGAGGTTGGTGTTCGCGGAGCCGACCATCACCTCGGCGCGGCCGTCGGGACCGGAGTGCACGAACTTCTTCCCCGGGAAGAAGTTGAAGAACCCGAAGCGGTGGCGGTAGATGCGCACGTCCTGCAGCGGATCGCCCGCGCGCGCGTCGACCGCGTGAACCACGATCGGCTTGCCGCAGCCGGCCGCGACGAGCGCGGCGGCGAG
This sequence comes from Planctomycetaceae bacterium, assembly GCA_027488415.1. Taxonomy (GTDB): domain Bacteria; phylum Planctomycetota; class Phycisphaerae; order Phycisphaerales; family SM1A02; genus UBA966. The sequence goes on from JAIYBS010000177.1 coordinate 8,301, forward strand.
CAGGGCGAGGATGACGCGGGTGCGGCGCACGGCGTGGACGCTACTGCACGCCGCCCGTGCCGGACTGGATGGACGTCCCCGCGCGCACCGGCAGCGGGTTCGAGTCGAAGCCGCGGTCGAGGATCGCCTGCTCGACGAGCTTCGCCTGGCGGAAGGACCCCTCCCACACCAGGAGCTCGACGCGGTGCGTCGTGGGCAGGTAGCCGTCGAGGAGCTTGGCCACGGCCTCGGCCGCCGCGGCGGCATCGGGGACGTCGCTCCCGGTCTTCGGCGCGCTGATCTCCTTGGTGTCCGCGGTGGCGCGGAAGCGCGAGAGCTTGCCGCCGGCAAGCGTGAGGATGACGCTCTTGCGGTTGTCCTGCTGGAACCGGCTGACGCGCACGAAGCCGGTCGGGGCCTTGGCGGACTGCTGGATCTTCTCGGCCTCCGCGGTCAGCCGCTCGATGGACTTGCGGTCCTCGGCGAGCGCCGCGGCGGCGGCCAGCGAGTCCTGCTCGGACTTGCGAGTGTCCGCCTTCAGGCGGTCGACCTCCTGCTCCGCCTGCGGGAGCCGCTCGGACGCGGCCTTCCAGCGCGCGGCGAGCTCCGGGTCGCCCGCGGGCGGCAGCGCGGCGAGCTTCGCCTCGAGGTCGCGGAGCTCCTCGCGCAGCCGGTCGAGCTCGCGCACCTCGGCCTGCGACTTCTCGGTCTCCGCGGGCGAGTCGGTCGCGCGCCCGAAGAGCACCACCATCAGCAGGATGAACATGATCACGCCGAGCGCGTTGGTGATCGCGTCGAGGAAGAGGTCGAGCGGATCGCCCGCGAGCGACGCGCCCTTGCGGCTCCCTCGGCGACGGCGGCGGCCGGCGCTCACGGCGCGGCTCCCTTCGTCGGCGCGGCGGGCGGCGCGGCGGGCGGGGCAGCCGGCACGTCGAGCGGCACCTGGCCCGTCGAATCCGCGGCGCCGTCGAGGAACCCGCCGGAGGCGCCGTCCCAGAGCTGCCAGCCGACCTCGAAGCCGCGGCGGATCATTCGGTCCCGAAGCGCCTCGAAGCGCGGGATCGCGTCCTCGTGGACGACGAACACCATGTACGACTTGTCGGGCATGCGCGCACCGAGCGCGCCGACGAGGCGGGCGTCCGCGTCGGGATCGGCAAGCGTCGCCACGTGCACCGGCACCCGCGCGGCGTCGAGCTCGCCGACCACGATCTTGCCCGCCATCGGCTCGACGAACACCGGTGCCTTCGGGTACTTCATTCCCGGGCGGAACTTCACGCGCTCGCGGAGCGCATCGGCCTGCGCGGCCTTTCGTGCGTCGGCGACCTGCTGCTTCAGCTCGTCGACCCTGCGCGCCGCGGCCTCCTGCTCGGCGAGCACACGCGCGCGCTCGGCGGACGCCTCCTCGGAACGGCGCCTCGCGCGCGGGGCCTCCTGCGCCATCTGCCGGAGCCGGTCGTCGAGGATGTCGACCTCGCCCTGCGTGACGTCCTTGCCGCCCTTGCGACGCTCGATCTCGCGCGTCAGGATCGCGAGGCGCTCGCGGAGGTCATCCGCGCTCTCGGCGGCCTTCGACTCCTCGGGCGTCCCGGACTTGCCGGGCGTCGCCTGCATGTCGTCGGAGAGGCCGTCGATCGCGAGCAGCAGCGCCACCAGGATCAGGATGCCGGTGAGGCATGCCATGATGTCCTGGAACGAGAAGAGGCTGAGCGGTGCGTCCTCGCGACGCTTGCGGCGCCCCATGGGTCACTGCCAATCGGTGAGCTTGAGGCGCGACAGCACGTGCTCGTTGGTGAAGTCGGTGATGCCGTCGAGCAGCGCCTCCTCGCGCTTGTAGACCCAGGTGGAGAGCAGCTGGATCGCGACCGCGGCGAGCAGCGCGACGAGCGTCGTCTCGAACGCGGTCGCGAGTCCCGCGACGACCGGGCCGAGCTTGCTCTTGATGCTCGAGGAGTCGCCGCCCGCCTGGTTGAGGACGTCGGTGAACGAGCCGATCGCCTGCGAGAGGCCGACGACGGTGCCGATGAAGCCGAGGATCGGGATCGTCCAGATGAGCGAGCGGATCACGGTGTAGCTCGAGTCGATGCTCGACGCGTCGGAATCCGCCTGGCTCTCGAGCACCGCGCCGACGTCGCGCACCTCGCCGATGTTGCCGAGGTTCGAGAGCGCCATGTCGATGCGGCGGAAGAGGAGGAAGTCCTTCGGGCGCTCCGCGACCGCGCGGATGCGGCGGAGCACGTCGCCCGAGGTGCCGGGGCTGAGGACGAAGTCCCCGCGGCGCGGGACGATGTCGACGGCGCGGAGCGCGCGCATCTGGATCGAGGTCTTCGTCCACTTCGCGTACATGATGCCGAGGCACCAGCACGAGAAGAACACGACCGCCCAGTTCGTCCAGCAGCGGTTCATCATCTCGAGCAGGTAGCCCTTCGGCGCGACGAGGATGAGCGCGAGCGCGATGATCACCGTCATCACGGCCGCGACGCCGAGCCAGAGCGGCGCGGCGGCGACCGTGTAGCGACCGGCGGGGAGGCCGATCAGGCACTCGACGTCGCCGCGGCGCGCGTCGAGCTTCTCGCGGGACGCGTGATCGGCGGGCGCGGGCTGCGGGGTGCGGGCGCCTGGGGTTCCGGTGGGCTGCGCGGGCTGTGCCATGGGTGTTCCTTCGGCGATCGAGGGTATCAGGCTTGGGTGTGGGCCTCGTCTGCC
>JAIYBS010000042.1 GCA_027488415.1 Planctomycetaceae bacterium
AGCAGGAAGTTCTCGACCTCGCGGCGCGGGAACGCGCCCGGAATCCCGCTCGAGGCGAGCAGGATGTCCTGGAGCCGCTTCACGTTGCCGTCCTGGACGGCGCGCTGCGCGGCGAGCCCCCAGCGGAAGGTCAGCTGGCTCCCGTCGTCGAGGTTCGTGGTGTTCACCATCACGAGGCGGCCGTGGCGGCTCTCCTCCGCGACGCGGCGCGCGAAGTCCATGTTGATGAAGGTGTTGACCTCGCGCTCGAGGCCGGGCACCTCGGCGAAGCTCGCGTTGTCGGGCATGAAGTAGAGCAGGCCGCGCGGGCGGACCCAGTCGGACTTCGGGTTGCGGTAGAGGTCGTCGACGGTGCGCAGGTCCGCGTCCGTGCCGAGGAACGCGAACGGCGCGATGAGCGCGCCGGTGCTCACGCCGGAGACCACGTCGAACAGCGGGCGGCGCGATGCCGGGTCCGCGGTCTGGCCCCAGCCGAGCAGGAAGCCCGTCCCGAAGGCGCCCCAGTCGCCGCCGCCAGAGATCACGAGCACGTCGACGGTGGCCTTCGGGTCGCGTGCGAGCTTCTCGTGGGCATGGCGGGAGAGCTCGACCATGCCGTCGTTGGTGGCGCGCGTGACCTCCTGCTGGAGCGCCGCGCGCCGCGCGAGGAGCACGTCCTCGGGCTCGGCGGGGCGCTTGGGGGCGCAGCCGGCGAGGGCGGAGGCTGCCAGGACCGAGAAAGTCAGGGTGAGCGAGGCGCGGATCATGGGTCGAGAGTCTATGGACCATCCGCCCTAGAATGCGGTGCTCCAGGAGAACTGCCCGATGACGGCCACGAACCCGACTGCCTCGACCAAGCCCGTTGCCCCCGCCAAGCCCGCGGTCGACCCCGAGACGGTCACCCTCTCCGGGTACGTGATCGACGAGCGGTACGGCCCCGGCGCGGTCGTGACGCAGGACCCGTCCGACCCGTCGAAGCCGCACGCGCGGATCGGCGAGCCCGGGAAGTTCCCCTTCACGCGCGGCGTGCACTCGACGATGTACCGGAGCCGCCTGTGGACCATGCGTCAGTTCGCGGGCTTCGGCTCGGCGGACGACACCAACCGCCGCTTCAAGTACCTGCTCGAGAACGCGAAGGGCACCAAGGCGAACACCGGCCTCTCGACCGCGTTCGACCTTCCCACGCTGATGGGCCGCGACTCCGACGACCCGCTGTCGGCCGGCGAGGTCGGGCGCTGCGGCGTCGCGATCAGCACGATCGAGGACATGCACCGGCTGTACGCGGACATCCCGGTCGGCGAGGTGACCGTGAGCCAGACGATCAACGGCCCCGCCGCGGTGATCTGGGCGATGTACCTCGCGATGGCGAAGGAGCGCGGCATCGACTGGTCGACGGTCGGCGGCACCCTGCAGAACGACATCCTGAAGGAGTTCCACGCGCAGAACGAGTTCATCTATCCGCCCGAGGCGAGCGTGAAGCTCGTGGTGGACACGATCGAGTTCGCCGCGCAGCACCTGCCGAAGTGGAACTCGGTGAGCATCTCGGGCTACCACATCCGCGAGGCCGGCTCGACCGCGACGCAGGAGCTCGCGTTCACGCTCCGCGACGGCATGGAGTACGCCGAGGCGTGCATGAAGCGCGGGATCCCCGTCGATTCCTTCGCGCCGCGGCTCAGCTTCTTCTTCAACAGCCACAACGAGTTCTTCGAGGAGATCTGCAAGCTCCGCGCCGCGCGCCGCATCTGGGCGCACGCGATGCGCGACCGCTTCGGCGCCAAGAGCGAGCGCAGCATGCTGATGCGCACGCACGTGCAGACGGCCGGCTGCAGCCTCACCGAGCAGCAGCCCTTGAACAACATCGTGCGCGTCGCGTACCAGGCGATGGCGGGCGTGCTCGGCGGCTGCCAGAGCCTGCACACCGACAGCATGGACGAGACCCTCGGCCTGCCGACCGAGACCGCGGTGCGCGTGGCGCTGCGCACGCAGCAGATCCTCGCGCACGAGACCGGCGTGCACCGCACGGTCGATCCGCTGGGCGGCAGCTGGTACGTCGAGGCGCTCACCGACCAGATGGAGAAGGACGCCAACGGCTACATCCGCGAGATCGACGACATGGGCGGCGTCGTGGCGGGCATCCACAAGGGCTACTTCCGCCGGCAGATCGCCGAGGCGAGCTACCGGTTCGGCCAGGAGATGGAGGCGGGCGACCGGCTGGTGGTGGGCATGAACGCCTACACCGACGGCAACGAGGGGCAGCAGGTCGAGATCCTGCAGATCCCGCACACGGTCGAGACCGAGCAGTGCGACCGCCTCGCGAAGTTCCGCAAGTCGCGCGACGCCGACGGCGTGAAGCGCGCGCTCGACGGGATCCGCGGCGCGGCGCGCGCCGGGCAGAACGTGATGCCGGCGCTGGTCGACGGCGCGCTTGCCAAGTGCACGCTCGGCGAGATGGTGCAGGCGCTCGCGGACGTGTACGGCCGGTATTCCGGCGGTCCGGAGTGGTGAGCCGGACCGGTCCCCGCGCCACGAATTTCGACGTGCGGTGAGCTACGCTCACGGCCATGACGCGCCGGATCATCCTCGGAACGATCGTGGGAACGCTCGCTGCGTTCGCGTGGGCCTACGTCAGCTGGTCCGGCGTGCGGCTCTACGACTGGGCCGTGCAGCCGCTCGCGGCCGACGCGGAGCTCGCTCAGCGGATCGCGCGAGCGGTGCCGCGCGACGGCGCGTACGCGTTCCCGTGGATCGATGTCGAGGAGGTCCGTGCCGCGGATCCGGCGGCGCGCAAGGCCGCGGTCGACGCGTGGCGCGAGCAGACGATGCAGGGGCCGGTCGGGGTGCTGCTCGTCCGGCAGCAGGGGAAGGATCCCCTCGCGCCGGGGCGATACCTGACGGGCGCCGGCTACCTCGCGTTCTGCTCGTTCCTGATGAGCGTCCTGATGGCGGGCATGCGCTGCCCGTCGTGGGTGGGCCGTTGGGCGATCGGCATGCTGATCGCGCTGTTCGCGGCGATGGCGGCAGACGGCCCGGACATGGCCTGGTTCCAGCTCCCCGCCCGGTGGGTCTACATGGGGATCGCGGACACCTTCCTGACGTGGACCGTGGCCAGCGCGGCGATCGCGGCGGTGGTCAGGCCGAAGCAGTCCTGACGCGCGCCGCCCGCCTCACATCCGTCCCTTCAGGAGCGCCATCGAGCGTGCGCGTCCCGCGGGATCGTTGCCGTCCCGGTTCCCCAGCGGCCGCACGATCCGTGACGGGATGTCGCCCGTGATGATGCGCGAGCCCTTGGTGAACGAGACGTACGCGAACGCCCACGAGAGGAACACCAGCACGCGGTTGTGGAAGCCCACCAGGAG